>CABQIW010000032.1 GCA_902464295.1 uncultured Eggerthella sp. | reverse complement strand
CTCCTTATATTTTTAAACTTGAACTAAGCTTTAAGTCAATAACGAAAGAGGCGTTTTGGAGAACGAGGTGCCTTTGCCATCGTTGAAGAGGGCTTTACGCATGCTTTTAGATGGATCATCGACTACATTTTCGAAAGCACTTCCAGCCGAGGGAGTACTTCCCCACGAAGATCTTCAATTGAGGCTAAATAAAGTTAGTTCAGCAGGTCGGCAACTTTGCCCAGCAGCGGTTCGAAGCTGATGCCACGGCTCATGAAGTTCGGCTGCTCGAGCGTGACGATCATCGCATCGTGCACGAACTTGCCTGCGAAATCCACGGCCGTATCCAGGCTCTTTTCAGCCATGATAGCCGCGGTCACACAGGAGCAGAACAGGTCGCCCGTGCCGTGCAGCATGACCGGAAGCTTCTCTACTACGAACTCTGTGAGGGGAGTATTGCGGCCCGCGACATAGTTGCGCAAGAAGCCATCTTCGCGATCAACACCCTTGATGATCACGTTTTTCGCACCGCGATTGCGCAGCATGTTGATCATGCTCTCGACTTCTTCAACAGAAACGTTCTGCCCTGTGTATTCGGTACCCAAGATGATGGAAGCTTCTGTCAGGTTCGGCGTAAGGATATCCGCGCCATCAGCCAAATTCGCCATCGCGTCGCACAGCTCTTTGGTGTAAGTAGGATAGACCTTGCCATGATCGCCCATCACCGGATCGACGATGCGCAGCGCATTGGGAAACAGCGCATACAAACGCTGAATGCTATCGACTTGCTCAGGCGCGCCAAGGAAGCCAGAGTAGACGGCATCCAGGAAGATATCTACCTTCTCCCAGGCATCGATATAGGGCTTCATCATGTCGGTAGTGTCGAGCATGTGCCATACGGGGAAGGCCGTGTGCGATGAGAAAAGGCCCGTTGGAAGGGGGCACACATCGCATCCTGCCGCAGAGATGACCGGGATCGCCACGCCTAGCGAGCACTTTCCGTATCCGCAGAGATCGTGCACCGCACCTACGCGCGGAATGTAATCAGGGTTTTCGGCGTGTTCGTAAAGTGGCATGCTTTGCAGTCCCATGAGGTGCTTCTTTCTATTCGTGCCCGCGTGAACGGGCGTTTCTGTATCAAAACAAAACGAGTGCGCTATTCGCCTTCGTTCTCATTCTCTTCGTCGCGGTCTTCCGGGCGTTCACCACGATCGCGAAACACCCTGCGCGTTTTACGTTCGCTGATCACCGCTGCGATGATGCTGATAACAATTCCAGCACCGACCAAACATCCGATTCCGGCATACGTTTCAAAGATGAAATGGTAGATCTCAGCCAGATCCATGATGCCCCTTTATACTTCGTTTCTCATTGGCAGGACCACCTTGTCTTCTCGAATGTTCAAGAGCCCTGAAAAGAGAGAAGGGCTGTTAGGTGGTATCCTGTTTGGTTGTAAAGTATACTCAATCTGAATATCTCAACAATACCAGAGACGCGCTGATGAAGTTCTGCGTTGAACTATTGTTTACGAAAGGGAAATCATGCTCGACATCCGATTCGTCCGCGAAAACATCGATCTTGTGAACAAGGCTATGGAAAGCCGCAACTTCTCGTGGGATTCGAAGCGCTTCTTGCAGCTCGACGAAGATCGCCGCAGCGCGATCGCGCAGGAGGAAGCGTTGCTTTCGCAGCGCAACACCATCTCGAAGAGCATCGGAGCGCTCATGGGCGAGGGCAAGAAGGAAGAGGCAGAGGCGGCGAAAGCAGAGGTCGCAAAGCTCAAAGAGAAGATCGCCTATTACGCCGATTTGCACGAACAGGCCGAGTCTGCGCTCAACGAGCTCATCCTTGCGATCCCGAACATCCCTTCCGAAACCACGCCGATCGGCAAAGACGAGGACGATAACCCCGAGGTGCGTCGTTGGGGCACGCCGCCCACGTTCGATTTCGAATTCAAGGCGCATTGGGATCTTGGCGTGGATCTGGGTATCATCGATTTCGAGCGCGCGGTGAAGCTCGCTGAATCGCGCTTCGTGTTGCTGGGCGGGCTTGGTGCTCGTCTTGAGCGCGCGCTCATCAGCTTCATGGCCGATACGCACGTCTCTCGTGGCTACAAGGAATGGTGGTGCCCGGTCATGGCGAATGCCAAGACGCTCACGGGTACCGGTCAGCTTCCGAAGTTCGAGGAAGACCTGTTCAAGACCACCGAAGGCCTCTACCTTATTCCCACCGCTGAAGTGCAGCTCACGAACATCCACTCCGATGAGGTACTCAGCGCCGATCAGCTGCCGCTCAAATACTGCGCTTTCACGCCGTGCTTCCGTGAAGAGGCAGGCAGTGCCGGTCGCGATACGCGCGGGCTCATTCGCTTGCACCAGTTCGACAAGGTCGAGATGGTGAAATACGCCAAGCCTGAAGAATCCTACGATAATCTCGAAGCGATGGTCGCCGATGCGGAGAACATCCTTCAGTTGCTTGGATTGCCCTATCGCGTGATCAGCCTCTGCACGGGCGATCTGGGCTTCTCGGCAGCGAAGACCTACGATCTGGAAGTGTGGCTGCCCTCCTATGATGCCTACAAGGAGATCTCTTCCTGCTCGAACTGCGAAGACTTCCAGGCGCGTCGCGCGAACATCAAGTACAAGGATCCTGAAAGCTTCAAGGGCAACCGTCTTGTGCACACGCTGAACGGTTCCGGTCTTGCAGTTGGTCGCACCATGGCTGCGATCATTGAGAATTATCAGCAGGCCGACGGGTCGATCAAGGTTCCTGATGTGCTCGTTCCCTATATGGGTGGCATCGAATACATCAAGCCCGAATAAGCGGTCGAACCATGCCTGGCAAGCGCGCGCGAAATACGAATAAGCCTCGCGGAAAGCATGCTGCCCATGCAGCGCCTCCTGCGTCCAAGCGCGCTTCAGCGCCCACGTCCAACACGCCGCGTCCTGCTCAAGCCCCTCACGCTCCGCAGAAGCCTCGGCCAGCCGTGCCCCACGCTCCTGCGGCAAATCAGACTGCACATCCAGGAGCAAGCGCATCGCCAACCGCGAAGGTGCCGCACACTCCGGCTGCGAGACCGCAGGGCGAGCAGATTCCCGTAAGCCGGGAGATGCCTTCCGCGCATCCACAAGCGCAAAAAGCTTCCAAGGCAAAGAAGGCGAAAAGGGCCAAGAAGAAGCGTGTTCCGCGTGCGTTCAAGATCGTTATCACGATCATTCTGGTGGTCGTGCTCGCTGGCGGCGGCTTCCTTGTTTGGGACTACCTGTTCCGTTACGACGACAAGCAAGATTTCCAGGGTCAGTGGAAGATCGAGGGAACGAATGCTTCGATCGTGATCACCGATTCCGAGATCAAGCTCACCGATAGCGTGAGCTTCGGCTACGAGCTCGACACGTTCGCGAAGACCATCAAATACACCTACGTGAACTACGCCAACGAAGGTTCGTACGTGTTCTCGCCCGAACGCGATGTGCTCACGATCACTGATGTGGATCCTGAATCGAATCAGGGTGAAGGAAACCAATCGATGCGGCTGTTGAAGGTCTCGAACCAGTCAACGGGAGAACCGGAAACCGCCAACAATAACGACACGAGCGATGCGCAGACCAATGGCGTCGGTGTGATCGATGGCACGGAAAGCCCAACGCAAGCCGAGCGCAATGAACAAGCTGCTGGTTCTGCCCAAGGCGGGAACTAACCCGTGGCAGAGAAGATCGCGCTCGAGCGGCTGAGCGTACTGCCTGATCGGGTCGAAGCGGAGGTGCGCGTTCTCGATCCCGCTTACCGCACCACTTCACCGGAGCTTATAGCTCAGGCGCTCGTTCGGTTCCCCACGATCCGCTATCATGCTTGCCGAAACGGAACAGGGCCTACCTTTAGCGCGGTCATGGAGAACACGTCGCTCCCGCACTTGCTCGAGCATCTGGTGATCGACATTCAAACACGAGCGCATGCCGAGCGAGAAGATGAAACGATCGATCCGGTGTTCACGGGCACGACCCAATGGAGCGCGACCGAGGGCGATGTGGCTATCGTGCGCGTGTCTTTCTACGATGATCTTATTGCACTCGGCGCTTTCAAAAAGGCGCTCCATTTCATCAACCAAGAGCTCGTATAGCTCGCGCGCAAAACGGCAATCAACGCGACGTTAACAAACCTATGTGGGTAATGTTTTTTGATTCTCGCCTGATGCGAAGTGTCTATAATAGAACGCAGCCCGCTTTCGGAAAGAGACCACAGGGTATCGCCCCGCAAGCGTGTTCCTAAGAAGAAGTAAGTTCATGTATAAAGGGGGAAACACTATGGGAAGATTCGCAACATTTCTCGTTGGCGGCTTGGTCGGTGCAGGTATTGCCCTTCTCACAACGCCCCGCACGGGTGAAGAGAATCGTGCGCTCATCAACGACACGCTCAACGAAAACTATCCAGATGCAATGAAGGCAGCACGCGCAACCACCAATCAGCTCGTCGATGCTGCTGCAACTACTTCGACCAAGGTCATCAACACGGTGGTCGACAAAGGTGCTGAAGTAAAAAAAGGATTAACTAGTCGCGTAGAGCAGACGGCTCCTGCAGTCGTTGAGAAGAACGACGAACTGCGCGACAAGATCGATGCAGCACGCGAGCGCATCGCTGCTCAGGTTGCGAAGAATGCTGAAGCGGTTCACGATACGGCAGTCGATGCAGTGCCCGTAGCGATGGACGCTGCCAAGAATGCAAAAACGGCGGTTAAGGAAGCAGCTGAAAACGCAACGGATGCCGCAAAAGACATCGCACAGAGCGCTGCTGATGCTGCGAAGAGCACCGCGAAGACTGCGGCAAGCGCAGCTAAAGATGTGGCTGAAACCGCCAAGAAAACGGCTAAGTCTGCAGCGGATGCAGCAAAGAAGGCCACCAAGAAATAACGGGTTTCACGCGATCAACGCTAACGATCCACTAACGATAAGGCGCTCTTAGGAGTGCCTTATCGCGCATTGAGGGGTTATGGGAGACATTCATACAACGCAACAATTGATGGGAGTGCGTGTCGAGCACGCGAAGAAACCGGGAAAACGGCTCGGGCGCGTTCGTCATTTCATCTTCCATCCCACTAAGCGCAAGATCGTGGGCTTTGCAGTGAAGAGGCCCGATGCTGCGCTCATGTTCCACCGGAGCGATATCTTCGTGGCGCTCGACGGTTATAGCGTGGTCGATGGCGTGGTCATGATCAACGACGACAGCCAATCGACCGGCCGTGCTGCCTGCAAACGCCTGGGCGTCTCATGGGACGATTGCGTTATCTGGCAAGGCTTACCGCTCATGACAGAGAACGAAGAGCGCCTGGGTTACGTGGGCAGCGTTTCCTTCGATGCCGAAACGGGTGATGTTGTATCGCTTCAGGTCGATAAAGGAGCATCGGTAGAGTTTCTGCTCGGTAGATCGGAATTGCCAGCTAGCCTTATCGAAGGCTTCAAGATGGGCATCGGCGATAATCTCTCCAAAGCTTCGGAAGATGAGACCTTCCGCGGCGCGATCGTTGTCTCCCCTGAAGCGCTCAAGCTTGAACGGGAAGGCGGCGTGGCGGAAAAAGCTGGCGCTGGTGCAGCAGTTGCAGCGCATAAGGTCTCTCAAGCAAAAGACAAGGTGAAGCCCAAAGCCGAAGAAGCAGCCCAAAAAGCCGAAGAGCTGGTGAACAAAGGGGCATACAACCTCGGAGTTCAACTCTCTAAAACACGGGGTATGTTCTCGAACTTCAAGGATGAATACAAAAAGGCGCTCGAGGGGAAGAGCGATGAAGACGAATAGCGACATCGCCCCCGAAGTTCCTGAAGCGGATTTCAACGAGGCTAAAGTAGCTTTTGAGGAATCGCTTGGCTCGAACTTCGGTACGGCGTCCATCCTTGAAGAGGAAGAGGAGGCTCCCACTCTTACGAGCGCGAGCCCATCGCGCATGAGCAAGGTCCTTTTCACGATGCGCCAGATCTCGCAGAGCGATCATCGCACCGCGGGCATCCTTGCGCTCACGTTGGGTGCATTCGGCATGCATAAGTTCTACCTTGGCTACCATGAGCAGGGGTTCGCGCTGTTGCTCGCTACGATCATCCTTGCAACGCTTTCATCTGGCATCGGCATTCTGGCCATTTGGATGGTCGCTGGTGCCGAAGGGATCATCTATCTTTTGAAGTCGCCGCAAGAATTCGAGCGAATTTATGTAGAGGGTACGCATAACTGGTTCTAGCGGTGCAAGTTCCCTGCTCTTTTACGTTATAATAGGCTGCGATCATTCGATCAAGTTGCACGCAGGTGCAATGCTTAAATAAGGAGGAGAATATGCCCACCATTACTCGCGATCAGGTAAGGGTCCCTGCAGATGTAATGCCTGAAGCACGTGAAAACTACATTGAGAACTATATGAAAGCAACGCGCGGCACAGGCCGTTTGATGTTGTTTGCTTGCGATCAGAAGATCGAGCACCTGAACAAAGACTTCTACGGCGAAGGCATCGATCCGTCGGATCTCGAGCCTGAGCATCTTTTCGAGATCGGCAGCAAGGGCACCATCGGTATCCTGGCTGGTCAGCGTGGTCTTATCGCTCAGTATGCGAATGATTACCCCGAGATCAACTATCTCGTGAAGATGAACTCCAAGACCAACCTCGTGAAGGGCGCTCAGGACGATCCGTATTCTCCGCAGCTCTACGATCTGGAAGCAGTGCTCGCTATGAAAGATGCGGGCGTTAATATCGTTGGCATCGGCTACACCATCTATCTTGGTTCCGAATATGAATCGACCATGATGGCTGAAGCAGGAGAGCTCATCGCTGAGGCTCATGCTCAGGGTCTTATCGTGGTGCTCTGGATCTATCCGCGCGGCAAGGCAGTGCCTGACGAGAAGGATCCCGATCTTATCGCAGGTGCAGCAGGCGTTGCGCTCTGCTTGGGTGCAGACTTCGTGAAGGTCAATCCGCCGAAGGCGACCGATGGCCAGACTTCTGCTGAAGGCCTTAAAATCGCTTCGACCGCTGCAGGTCGCACGGGCTTGGTTTGCGCAGGCGGTTCTAAGGAAGATGCTTCGGTCTTCTTGTCCGACCTTTACGATCAGATCCACATCGGTGGCGCATGCGGTAACGCAACGGGTCGTAACATCCACATGCGTTCGACCGAAGAAGCAGTTCGCCTTACCAAGGCTATCTCTGCTATCACGTTGGGTGACTACAGTGTCGAAGATGCGCTTGCGGTCTTCAATGGCGAAAAGGATTTCACCATCTAAACTGCTGAAACGCACAGCGAGCGCTATCTGAGCAAGGGCATTTGCTCTAAAGGTGCTCGAAGCCGGATTTGTTCGGCGGATACAATCTAAACGGGAGGTGCTTGTTATGAGTGCCTCCCGTTTTTATCTCGTACCTGGGTCGTGCCATTTAGCTCAGTCGATACGGATGGTCTCCCTTAATGGTGGGTTTCCCCGCAGGCTTGCTGTTTGAGGGTTTCGACCCACGGAGCATTCCCGCCTGAGCAAGGGAAGGGTGAGGGTAGCGAGTGAATGATACAGAGAGGTGCAGGAAGGAGCCATGCGCGCATGGACATTTCAGTATCTCTCTTTCAGATCGTAGTGGGATTGGCGGTCTATCTTGTCATCGCCGCAGTGCTCATTGCGGTCTCGGTTATCGATCTTCGAACGCGCCGCATCCCGAATGAATACGTGCTTGCCCTTTTGGCCTTGCGTCTCGTTGTTGCTGCCTTCGATGCTTTGTGGGGAAGCGCCTCCGCGGCGTTTGCGTCACTTGCCACTTCAGGCGTCGTTTCGATAGAGATAACGTTCGCGCTGGTCGTGCTGAAGCGGATTTTGGAGCAGCGCACCCAGCAAGAAAGCTTAGGGTGGGGAGATGTGAAGCTGCTGGCGGTAGGCTGTTTATTCCTCGATCTCCAGCAAGCTTTCACGGCGCTCCTCATCGCTTCGTTGGCCGGGGTGGTGTTGGGCGTGTGCTTTCGCATCTTCGCAAAGGATCGCACCTTTCCCTTCGGTCCCGCGCTCTGCTTGGGCATCATGACGGGCCTGTTTGTATGAATGAAGCGCATCGGAGCGTTCTTGAAAGTTCGCTATATTTCTCAGTGTTCCATCGATGATCTTTCTCTCATCAGGGAAAACTTGTGAGCAAGAAAGCGTCTGCAACAAAAAAGCTCCCCAGAAGGGAGCTTGATGCTTAGCTGGTGCCCGAGGCGAGATTTGAACTCGCACGTCTTTCGACAACGGTTTTTGAGACCGCCGCGTCTGCCATTCCGCCACTCGGGCAAGCGAAGATTCATTATAGCGGATTCGCTCTCTTGCATAAAGCGCCGCTCAGCAAAATGGCGTTATAGAAGGGTGAATAGTGGGCTCGCGCTCATACGTTGAGAGCTCGTGCAAAACAGAGCGGGATGGTGCTGCGAACAAACAAGACTAAGGGTGGCTCTATTCTGTTCATCCACGGACAATCTACGCGCCTTGTTGCGCCGGCCAAAGCGCTTTCTGCCATAATAGCCAGTGAATGATAATCGCGATTCGAACGCAAGGGGATAACGATGTATAACGAAACGATGTACGAGCGCGGCAATGCTCCGTCGGCAATTCGTGAGCTGTTTGCCTACGGCATGGAACGAAAAGACCAGATCGGCGAAGATAAGGTGTTCGATTTCAGCATCGGTAACCCTTCAGTTCCAGCTCCCGATTCGGTCGCAGAGACTATTCGCGAATTGGCAGATATGGCGCCTGCGCAACTGCACGCTTATTCCGCGGCACAAGGCCTCGAATCGACGCGCACGGCGATCGCTGAGAACCTGAACAAGCGTTTCGGCACCCACTACACAGCCGATAACCTCTACCTCACCATGGGTGCAGCAGCATGCCTTTCGGCTTGCTTCACGGCGCTCATCGAGCCGGGTGACGAGATCATCGTCATCGCGCCCTACTTCCCTGAATACCGCATTTGGATCGAATTTGCGGGTGGCGTGTGCGTTGAGGTTCCGGCGCGCGAAGACAACTTCCAGATCGATCTCGATGCGCTCGAGCAGGCGATCACGGAGAAGACGAAGGCGGTAGTCATCAACACGCCGAACAATCCGGTCGGCACCGTCTATACGCGTGAAACGCTCGAAGGCCTCGCAGACGTGCTCGTCCAAGCTGAGCAGAAGTTCGATCATGATATCTACCTCATCTCCGATGAGCCTTATCGCGAGCTTACCTATGGCGTTGAAGTGCCGTGGGTCCCCGCGATCTATCCCAACACGCTGGTATGTTATTCCTGGTCGAAGTCGCTTTCTTTGCCGGGCGATCGCATCGGCTATGTGCTCGTTCCGAACGAGGTCCATGATTCCCGCGAAGTCTATTTGGCGGTATGTGGCGCTGGTCGTTCACTTGGCTACATTTGCGCGCCGGTCTTCTTCCAGCGCGTTATCGAGCGCTGCGTAGATGAGCCCACGAATGTGGAGGCCTATGCGGTGAATCGCGAGATTCTCACTCATGCGCTCGACGAGCTTGGCTACGAATACATCGAGCCCGATGGTGCGTTCTATTTGTGGATCAAGGCGCTCGAACCTGATGCGCAGGCGTTCTCGAACAAAGCCAAAGAGCATGAGCTGTTGCTCGTTCCTTCGGATAGCTTTGGCGTAGGCGGCTGGGTACGAGCAGGCTATTGCATCGATAAGAGCACGATCGAACATTCGATCCCGGCATTCGCTGCATTGAAAGCTGATTACGAATAATGGCATTTGAAGGCGCAATCCTTGATTTTGACGGAACGCTCGTCGATTCGATCGATGCGTGGCACGATCTCGAGGGCGTTCTTGCCCGTGAAGCGCAGGCGACCGTCACGCTTGAAGATCGCAAGCAGCTTATTCCGATGTCGCTCGATGAGATCGCACAGTGGTTCCATGGGCGTTTCGGCCTAGGGAAGGATGCCCGTGCGGTGCGAAACCTCATGGACGAGTATATGGTCGAAGCTCTTTCGCGCTCGAATGCTCTTCCTGGGGTTGAAACCTTTCTTGAGAGCTGCAAACGCGCAGACGTTAAGTTGACCGTTGCATCGTCAAGTCCTCAGCTGTATCTGCAAACAGCCCTTAAAGCACTCGGTTTACTCCCGTATTTCGAGGCGGTGCTTTCGGTCGAGGACTTGGGCACCACAAAACGCCAGCCAGGCATTTTCGAAGAAGCACGCCGGATCATGGCAACACCAAAAGAAGCTACTTGGGGCTTTGACGATTCGTTTTACGCGCTTCAGGTACTTCATAACGCAGGGTATCCCACCGTCGGGATCTTCGATCCGCACGAAGGCTACACCTTTGAAGAATGGCAGCAAGAAGCCGATATCGTCGTGCGAGGATTCAACGAGCTATCGCTCGCAACGTTGGAAGCATACCCAGTCAAGAACGAGCAGAAGAACTAGGCTCTAGGGAGTCCGAGCTTCTCCAGTATTGCGATCGCTTTCGAACGGATCTCGTCGAGACTTTGTGGTGTAGCGAGCATGCTGGGGATGATCGTGCGCGCAGCCATGTGTCCGATAGCCTCTGGCTCGTGGTCCTTCACTTCGTAGTCGCATGAAACCAGAATGAGATTGCCGCGCAGCTTTGCGTGGTAATGGTGCTGGATGCCTTCGGTGATCGAGAGGATGGTCACGACTTGTTCATCCACTAAGCAATCGTTGAACACGCCTTCTTCGATGCCGCGTGAGATCGTGCGCTCGAAGGCTTGGTAGAACTCACGATATCTGGTAAGAAATCCCTCGAAGCGATCGCGATGGTCGTAGACAAGCCCTTCGAACTCGATGAAGTCGAAGGGAAGATTGCACTTGCGCACCACGTCGTAGGAGATGAGCATATAGAGCTGAACGACGCGATCATCGATGTCGTTCATGATATGGTCCAGTGCGGAGAGCGATCGATTGGGGTCGCATACATGTTCAAGGATGGCCTCTTTTGAGGGGAACCAGTAATAGATGGATGACTGATCCATGCCTACTTCGTGGGCGATCTCCGAAACCGATGTCTTGTGATAGCCCTTTTCGCGGAAGAGCCGGTTTGCCACCGCAATGATCTGCTCACGCTGGTTTTGCTTTGCGTTCGACCGCACATTCGATCTCTTCTTGGTCTTCGTGCTCGTATTCGCACGTGATTGAGCTCCTGATCTCGCTGAAGATTTCGAATTCGGGGTAGCGGCAGGATGAATGATGCGTGCATGAGAAGCATCGATCTTAGGAGCTGTTTTTTGTGCGTTTCGAGTCTTCGCCATGAAAACAACCTTCCAACGATGCAATCCTGAATGTGCCTTTTTGTAATTATACCCCTACGAACGCGCTAGACGAAATTTGGCGTTATCATAGAATCAATAAGATATGGGTGTGCGGCAGTGCCGGCATCCGATCAGTAGACCTATACGGAAAGAAGGCTTCAGGATGGACAAAAAAGTCTACGAATTGCTCAACGACCAGATCAACAAGGAACTCTATTCAGCCTACCTCTACATGGATTTCGCGAACTACTATGAAGAAGAGGGGCTTACTGGCTTTGCTAATTGGTATATGATCCAGGCGCAGGAAGAGCGCGATCATGCGCTGAAGTTCCGCAGCTACTTGCATGAGAACGGTGAAAAGGTGGTGCTCGAAGCTATTGCTCAGCCCGATAAGAAGTTCACCGACCATGTTGCTCCGCTTGAGGCAGGCCTTGAGCACGAGAAGTACGTGACGTCGCTCATCAACGACATCTACAGCGCGGCGTTTGCAGTGCACGATTATCGCACGATGAAATTCCTCGATTGGTTCATCGAAGAGCAGGGCGAAGAGGAAGACACGGCTGAAACCATGCTTACGCGCATGAAGCTCTTCGGCAACGATGCCAAAGCGCTCTACGACCTCGATCAGGAATGCGCCGCACGCGTCTACACCGCACCCGCTGCCTAAGTCTAATCGCGCAAGACGAAGCTAATCTAAGGGCACCCTAGCACGTAATCGCTGGGGTGCTTTAGTCTTTATCGATAGCTATCCGCTCCCAAAAGCCCGTTCATGATGCTCGAAACGATCGAGATGACGATGCTCGCAACGAACCCCGAGCCGAAGGTTGCGATGATGAAATCGATGCCGAACAACCCATTGGCCAACCATGAAGCGAGATAGAGCAGCGCGGTATTGATGATGATATAGAAGATGCCGAGCGTAATGACCGATATAGGAAGCCCGAGCAGCTGCAATATGGGTTTGATGGTCATGTTCAACAGCGCAATGATGAGCGCGATGATGAGCACGCTCGCCCACGTGGACACCGTTCCGCCTACTTCGATCCCAGGAACGAGCCACACCGCGACTGCGACGGCAATGAAGATGCCGATCACACGAAGTACGAAATTCATGGCCTTCACCTACTTTCTTCTGTCATTCTTATGAGAACGCTTTCCTAGCTTATGCGAGAAGGCGAAACTATAATCATGAAGTGCTCAAATGAAACAAAATTGTAAGAGGACATTCAGGTGATCGAGACTATTGAACATACGATTGACAAGCATGCGCTTTTCGATGCCGCTTCGCCAGCGCTTCTGATGGTATCGGGCGGCTCGGATTCAACGGCACTTGCCTACATCATGGCCGACCTCCATGCACGCGGGCTGGTCGGACCACTTGCGTGTTTGCACGTGAATCACAAACTGCGCGGACGCGATGCTGAAGATGACCAGGTCTTCGTTGCTGCGCTTGCTGAAGCGCTCGATATTCCGTTCTTCTGCTGCGAGGTCGACGTTGCTCTGCTCGCCCGAGAAACAGGGGGCAACGTTGAAGCCATCGGACGCCAAGAGCGCTACATTGCCGCGCGCGAGGCGCTCGAAAGTCTCTGCATGCACGCGGCGGTGCCCATCGCTGAAGGGCGCATCATCACGGCGCACACGCAAGATGACCGCGTAGAGAACTTCTATATGCGCTCGATAAAAGGCACGGGACCGGGCGGCTTTCGCTCTATGCTCTATCGCAATGGGCCGGTGGTGCGTCCGCTTTTGGATGTCTCGCGTGCTGGCCTGCGCTGCTATCTTGAAGAGCGCGCGACTCGTGGTGAAGTGGTCGTACGTGATGAACAGGGCAATCTTTGGCGTGAGGATGCGACGAACGCGCATACCGACCGTTTTCGCTCCTACGTGCGTCACGAGATCGTTCCTGCAGCGAAAGCGCAGAACCCGCAATTGCTCGACACGCTCTGTCGCACGATGAACCTCATTGCCGACGAAGACGACTACATGGAATCGCTCGCCGAAGAAGCGCTGGCGAATAATGCTGAACAGGCAGAAGGCTACACGTTGCTGCTTCCAAGCTTTGGCATGCTCGCACTCCCGCTCAAGCGGCGCGCAATTCGCTCAGTGCTCGAGTCGCTCATCGGCTCCGAAGGGCGCATCGAGAGCGCGGCCATCGAAGCCGTGCTGCGCGCCTTCGACGAAGATGGCAGCCCGCAAAGCGGCTATGTTGTGAACATCCAGGGCGATCTTGCTGTGAGCGCGAACAAGCAGGGTGTGCGCATCGAACCCATGGCGCGCTTTCGCACGCGCCGCAAGCGCGCTTAATCGAGACTTTTCAATCAATGCTTCCTTAAGGAGAACCCATGGATCAACAGCCCGTCATTCCCATCAACATCATCCTGGCATCGAATTCGCCACGCCGAAAGCAGCTGCTTCAAGATGCAGGCGTTCAGTTCCGTGTGTTCACCCCCACTGAACCGGTCGATGAAACGCTCGATGCCGATCTACTCGCGCAGCCCGAAGAGGCCGTGAAGAAGCTTGCCGAGCGAAAAGCAGGCGCAGCCGTTCAAGAGGTGCTCGCGCAGAATCCGGTGGGGTTGGGCTTCGTGATCGGCGCCGACACGATGGTCGTGCTCGATGGCGAGATCTTCGGCAAGCCCTATTCGGCCGATCATGCACGCGAGATGCTGCGTAAGCTCTCCGGCAAGACGCATCAGGTCATCACGGGCGTTTCGGTGTGGATGATGCTCTTGAACGAGACCGAGGAAAATGGGAGAGACGGCAACGTTTCGATCGGTTTCCGGACCTTCACGGAAACGAGCCAAGTCACCTTCAAAGAGCTCACCGAAGAAGACATCAATGCGTATGTGGCAACTGGTGAGACCATCGACAAAGCAGGTGCCTACGGCATTCAGGGCAAGGGCGCGGTGCTCGTTGAAGGCTATGAAGGCGATTACAACAACATCGTCGGGCTGCCTGTCGATAAGCTGCTCGAGAATTTCCCCGATCTTTTGCGCAGGGAAGTGCCGATCGAGATCACGCAAAAAGAGGCGTAAACGCGCGAAAAAACGGGCTGCAAAAGGCGCTCACGGGCGCAGACGATGTAGATTTATTGCAAATTTGTCGCAAATGGAATGTGCACACCTGCAAGCGGACGAATCGCGCGGCGCTTTTGCTAAACTAGAACACTAAAAGCCGCAGATGCGGTTTGAAAGCTATGCCATGAAAGAGGAGCGGTGGAAGAATTACATCCCGATCTGGAGCGCGTTCTGTTCTCTGAGAGCGACATTCGTGCGCGCGTAAGCGAAATGGGAGCGGCCATCACGCGCGATTATGCGGGAAAAGACCTTGTGGTCATCTCGATCCTGCGCGGTGCGGCGATCTTCATGGCCGATCTGGTTCGCCAGATCAATCTTCCGCTCGAAATGGATTTCATGGCAGTTTCTTCGTACGGAAAAGAGGCTGAAAGCTCGGGCATCGTGCGTATTCAGAAGGACCTTTCGACCGACATCATGGGCCGCGATGTGCTCATCGCTGAAGATGTGATCGATACGGGTCTCACGCTGCGCTATCTGATCAAGAATCTTCAGTCGCGCAAGCCCGCATCGCTTTCCATTGCGGCGCTTCTCCGTAAGGACATTCCAGAACAGGCCGATCTTCCCTGTCACTACCTGGGGTTCGCTTGTCCGGATGAATTCGTGGTCGGCTATGGGCTCGACTACGCGGAAAAATATCGCAACCTTCCCTATGTGGGAGCGCTCAAGCGGAGCGCGATCGCAAAGAAGGCCTGATCGTAAACGACTGAACCACTGAATGACCAACCGACCAACGCATAAGGAACATTGATACGTTATGGCACAAGATCCAAACGCAAAGAACAACAAACCGTCGAACAAACAGCCTAACAAGCAGCCACGCCAGATCAACATCATCACGATCGTGGTGTTCGCGCTCGTGGCCATCTTCTTCTTTTCGATGCTCACGCGCATGCCACAAGGCTCTTCGGATGGCATCACGCAAACCGACTCGCTGGTAACGTCTGAATTCACGCAGGCGGTCGACCAGGGGCGTGTTGAATCGGTCGTCTATGATGCGGGCGCCGAGACCATCACCGGCGTCTACTATCCTGCGCAAACAGCAGGCGTAACGGCAGCGAATGCGTTCAATACCGGCATCGAGGCGCTCAATTCCCAGTTGGGCACGATCGTGAATGGCGGGTCGCGCCTTGAGACCATCGAACCGAGCATCCTGCAAGTAAAGACGCTCGGATCGAAGCACAACTTCACCTGTACCTGGGTCGGTCAGGACACGCTGGGCCAGCTCATGGCAGCGCATCCCGAGATCAAGTACAGCATCACCCTGCCTTCCCCCTGGGGATCGATCCTGCTCTCGCTACTTCCGATCCTGATCATCGCGGGTCTGCTGTTCTTCTTCTTCTCGCAGATGAACAAGGCGAACAACTCGCAGATGTCGTTCGGCAAGGCGAAAGCGAAGAAGTCGGTCGAGGAGCATCCCGACGTGCACTTCTCCGATGTCGCTGGTGTTGATGAAGCGGTCGAGGAGATGCAGGAGATCAAGGACTTCCTCGACAACCCTGCGAAGTATCAGGCTATGGGTGCGAAGATCCCGCGCGGTTGCTTGCTCGTGGGCCCTCCGGGCACCGGTAAGACCTTGCTCGCACGTGCTGTTGCAGGCGAAGCGGGCGTGCCGTTCTTCAGCATTTCCGGCTCCGACTTCGTTGAGATGTTCGTAGGTGTGGGCGCTTCGCGTGTGCGCGATCTGTTCAAGCAGGCGAAAGAAGCTGCTCCGGCCATCATCTTCATCGACGAGATCGATGCGGTCGGTCGTCAGCGTGGCGCTGGCCTCGGTGGCGGTCACGACGAACGCGAGCAGACCTTGAACCAGCTGCTCGTTGAGATGGATGGTTTCGAGGCGAACGATTCAGTCGTGCTCATAGCGGCAACGAACCGTGCCGACGTGCTCGACCCTGCGCTTTTGCGCCCCGGTCGTTTCGACCGTCAGATCGTGGTTGACGTCCCCGATGTGAAGGGTCGCGAGAAGATCCTCAAGGTCCATGCGGAGAACAAACCGCTAGCAAAGGACGTTAACCTGCCGCGTTTGGCTAAGATCACCCCGGGCTTCACCGGTGCCGATCTGGCGAACTTGCTCAATGAAGCGGCTATCCTTTCTGCGCGTCGCAACAAGCACATCATCTCCGAGCAGGAAGTTACTGAAAGCATGGAGCGCGTGATCGCGGGTCCCGAACGCAAGGGCAGGGTGCTCGACGAAAATACGCGCAAGACCATCTCTTACCACGAATCTGGCCATGCGCTCGTGGGACACCTGCTTCCCCACGCCGATCCCGTTCACAAGATCTCGATCATCTCGCGTGGTCGTGCGCTGGGTTACACCCTTTCCATCCCAGACGAGGACAAGGTGCTCAATTCGCGTAACGAAATGCGCGATGAGCTGGCCGTGTTCTTGGGCGGTCGTGTGGCGGAAGAGATCTTCTGCGAAGATATCACCACCGGCGCTTCGAACGACCTTGAACGTGCAACGAAGATGGCGCGCTCGATGGTCACGAACTACGGCATGAGTTCCGATCTGGGTGTTCAGGTATTCGGGCAGCCCAACCACGAAGTATTCTTGGGCCGCGACTACGGCAACACGCAGGACTACTCGGAAGAAACAGCACGTCGTATCGATGAAGAGGTGGCGCGCATCATGCGTGAAGCTCACGATCGTGCCTACGAGATCCTGTCCTCACACAAAGAGCAGATGGACCTTATGTCTGCGGTCTTGCTCGAACGCGAGACGGTCGATGGAGAAGCTTGTACGGCGCTTCTCGATAACAAGTGGGCAGATTACCTGAAGCTCGAGGCGAGCGGCGCAGTGGAGAAAGCTGCCAATACGCTCGCATCGAAAGAGCCAGAACAAGAACCCCCAGCTCCTACTGCGTCGCAGGGCACTCCTGCACAGCCAGCTGCTTCCAGCGCTCCTGCTTCCAATGAGGTGCAGGCAAGCGCGCAGCAGGATGCGGTAGCTGCCCCGCAAACTCCAGCAGCACCGCAAGAGCCTGCTGCGCCATCTACACCCGCTGCGCCTTCTGCGCCGGCTGCGGCATCTACGCCTTCGGAGTCGAGCACTTCAGACACCGACAAGGGCTTCCTTGATAGTCTTGAGCAGAAGATCAAAGATATGCAAGATGGCCAGGATACAGAAGATAAGCACGACGATAGCGCAGGCAAGCCGCGCGAATAGCCAAAGGATGTTCATTCATGATCTGGAAATGCAGCCAGTACCGTTTTGATGCCAAGATGCCCATTATCATGGGCATCTTGAATCTTACGCCCGATTCTTTTTCCGATGGCGGCTCGTATCCAACGCCTGAAGACGCGATCGCCCGTGGGCTCCAGATGGTCGAGGAAGGCGCGCTCATCATCGATGTTGGCGGAGAATCAACGCGCCCCGGCGCCACGCCCGTAAGCGAAGAAGAAGAGTGCGCGCGCGTGCTCGATGTGGTGAAAGCGCTGGCTAGTAAGGGTATTTGCGTGAGCATCGATACGCGTCATGCTTCCGTTGCGCGCTCAGCGCTCGAAGCAGGTGCTTCGATCATCAACGATGTGAGCGGTTTTCGAGATCCAGCCATGGTCGAGGTTGCTGCAAGCTGCGATGCGGGGCTTGTTGTCATGCATATGGGTGGCGATGACCCTCGAACGATGCAGGATGAACCAGTCTATGAAGACGTGGTTGCTGAAGTGCGCGATTACCTGAAAGCGCAGGCAGACAACTTGATCGCGCACGGTGTCGCGCGCGAGCGTATCTGCCTCGATCCGGGCCCGGGTTTCGGCAAGACGGCGAAGCAGACAGTCGAGCTCATGCGCAACTTCCACGAGTTCAATCGTCTGGGCTTCCCGACCATGGTCGCGGTTTCGCGCAAGAGCTACATTGGCGAAGCGTACCAGATCGAAGACCCGAAAGAGCGCGATAGCGCTTCGGCCGCTGAAGCGCTCATGGCGTGCGAGCTGGGTGCATCGGTCATCCGCACGCACAACGTGGCGCTCACCGCTCAAGCGCTCGAAGAGAACCTGCGTCCCTACGTGCTCATCGGCATGGGCTGCAACGTGGCGCTCGTGGCCGACGAAGGCGAGGAGCGCGAAGGCAAGATCGCGATGATCAACAAGGCTATCGGCGATATGTGCATGCTGCCTGACACTCAGATCATCGATATTGCAAGCTACTACGAAAGCGAGCCAGCCTATTTCGAGGATCAGGATCTTTTCGTGAATACGGTCGTGCTCATGCGCACCGGCTTGCCCCCGCAAGAACTGCTCACCTACCTCCAAGCGATCGAGAACAGCTTAGGTCGTGTGCGTACGCAGAAGAACGGCCCGCGCACGTGCGATCTCGATATCCTCGACTATCAAGGCTACGTTTCCGATCTTGAGGTGCTCACCTTGCCGCATCCGCTCTTGCTCGAGCGCGATTTCGTGGTGAAGCCGCTCTTGGAACTTCTGCCTCATCATGAACTTGCCAATGGCGTGTCGGTCACAACTGATGCGGTGAAGTACGGCAAAGCCTGGAAGTGTGAATAATGAACGACGCATCGCGTTCGCAGGATGCTGCGCACCTACAAGACACAGCCCGTCCGCAAGACACGATCCCCCTGAAGGATGCGGCCTTCCTGCAGGCCATAGCGCACCTGCAAGAAGCAG
The DNA here is from genome assembly GCA_902464295.1 of uncultured Eggerthella sp. Classification (GTDB taxonomy): domain Bacteria; phylum Actinomycetota; class Coriobacteriia; order Coriobacteriales; family Eggerthellaceae; genus Anaerotardibacter. Next base: position 3,330 of record CABQIW010000032.1, on the reverse strand, counting down.
CTCGCCCGCAGGAAGGGGAGGACCAGCAAGCCCCTGCTGAAGTGAAGACATATGGTGGCGGATTCTGGCGCGTCACGTTCTTCGACGAAGTCGATTCGACCAATAATTGCGTCAAGGAAGCTATTTCCAAAGGAGCTCCTGAAGGAATCTGCTTCGTGGCCAATAGGCAAACTGCAGCGTATGGAAGACAAGGAAGATCGTGGAAGAGTCCCGAAGGTGGACTGTATTTCTCGTTCATCCTCGATCCTTTGAACGAGCATCTTCAGCCGAAGATGGACCAGAGCGTTCTTCCAACGCTGAGCCTTCTTCTTTCGCTGGCAGTGCAGGAAACGCTCGCTTCTTTCGCGCAGACCGACAAGATCAAGATCAAATGGCCCAACGATATCCTGGTCGTATCCGATGAGGGAAGCGCCAAACTAGTTGGCATCTCGCTCGAGATGATCGGCGGTAAGCTTTGTTGCGGCATCGGCATCAATATCACCTCGTCCAGTAGCTCTTCTACTGAGGATGCTAAAGCAGCAGCTTCGACCGAAGAGCGAGGCGTTCCCGCAGCATATCTTGAAAGTTTCGATGCCCTATCGGGCGTTACGTTCGATCAAATTAGCGGTCAACTTCTTCCCGCATTGCTCGGATGCATCCAAGGGTTTTACGAATTATGGTGCGAAGAGGGGATAGATCCCTTCATAGATGGCTACAATAGCCTTCTCTATAACAAAGGTGAGCAGGTCGAACTCGAGACGATCGAGGGGGAGCTGCTCTACGCCGGCGAGGTCATCGGCGCATCATCTTCCGGTGAACTTCTCCTCCGCACTGGACAAGGCAGCGTCATAGCGGCCAACTCCGGCGAGGTCCACACCCGCCATTCCTTTACGTGAACAGGGCTTTGATACCGATGAGGATAAGCACGATGCCGCCGATGATCGTGGCCTTGTTCCCCAACTTCATGCCGAAATGGCGCCCGATGATCAGCGCGACGATGCAGCACAGTGCGGTGGTCAAGCCGATCAGGGTCGCCGCCGATGCGATGTTGAGCGAAAGCGCTGCGAAACTGACACCCACGGCAAGCGCATCGATGCTCGTGGCGATAGCCTGGAAGAACAAGACGGGAATCGTGAGCTTAGCGTGCTTATCGAAGACCTCCTCGGGCTCTTCATGGAATGCGTCCCAGAGCATCTTGCCGCCGATGAAGCCTAGGATGACGAACGTGATGATGCCCGCATAGGTTTCAATGAAGGGTCCCACCAGCGAACCTGCATAGAATCCGATCACAGGCATGAGCCCCTGAAAGGCACCGAAGAAGATCGGCATCAAGAGACGATGTGCTTTATCGGTTCCGCGATAGACGAAGGCGTTGGACACCGTTACCGCGAAAGCGTCCATGGAAAGCGCAAGCCCTAAAATGAGAAGTTCGATCGTGCTCATGATGGTTCTACTATAGCGGAGCAAGAGCGCCGTGCCGCAGCAAAGGGTTGGACGTTTTACTCTAAGGTGTCTAGTGGTGAACAACGCCTGTTATATATGCCGCACATATAATTCAAACAGGTGTACTATAGTTAAAACGATATAATTTAGTACGCTATCAATAGCTAGAAGATATTGGATTTTCAAAAAGAAAGAGGATTGAGATGCCGGAAAAGGCTTTGGTAAAGTCGCAGTCTCGAAGTCGATCGGTTGTATATTGCGCTGCTGCTATTGCTTGTATGACGGTCACCGCATGGGTAACGGTCCCGATCGGTCCCGTGCCACTCTCGCTTGCACCGCTTGCAGTGTTCTTTACGCTCTTCGCACTCAAACCTCTTGATGCTTTCGTTGCTATTTCTGGTTATGTCCTGCTTGGTGCATTGGGCTTGCCAGTCTTCACGGGATTCCGTGGTGGGCTTGGTGCGGTCTTCGGACCGACTGGCGGTTTCATCATGGGGGATGTGATCGGTGCTTTCATCGCGCTTACCATCAGCATCGCTCTTTCGAAGCGCTCTTTGTTCACGTCGGATAGATCGATCTCGCTATTTGGCGGCAAGGTCAGCTGGGGCTTCTTCTGTCGCAATGTGGTAGTGGGGATCGTGTTCATGATCGTGCTCTACCTGTTCGGTTGGATGTGGCTCATGGTTTCAGGCAATCTGAGTGCCAGTGCAGCGTTCTTTGCCGCGGTAGCGCCGTTCGTCGTCCCGGATCTTTTGAAGATGGTGCTCGCCATCTTCCTTGCGCAGGTGGTAGGAGCTGCGCGTCATAAGTTCTAAGTGCGTAGCCCGTAGAGCAGCGTTGGGGACGTTGTAGAACGTGATTGCTCTATATCGTGCATGCTCGCACTAGATGGTCGAAGGTAAAAGGATGTTGCATGAATCTCTCTCAGCTTTATTACTTCAGAAAGCTCGCTGAGCTTGAACACTACGGAAAGGCTTCCGAAGAGCTTTTCATCACGCAGCCTTCCCTTTCAAATTCGATCGGCAATTTGGAGAAAGAACTTGGCGTGCCGCTGTTCGAGCGCGTTGGTCGTAATGTGCGCCTTACTTCCTATGGTGCGGAATTTAACGAGCATGTCTGTGTTGCGCTCAGCGAGATCGACAAGGCGATCGATCTTATGAAGCTCTACTCTAGTGGACTTTCAGGGCAGATTCGCATCGGTGCGGTCATCTCGATCCAGCGAAACTTCCTTCCCCTTCTGCTGAGCTCCTTCCGCAAGGAGTTCGGCGATAACATCGATTTCGATATCCATCAGGAAACCACCTACGATTGCCTGAAGGGCCTACTCGATGGCAAGCTCGACGTTGCGTTCTGCGGCATGGTGCTCGACGAGCGCGATATCGTCTATGAGCCGATCATCACGCAGAATTTGATCGTAGGTGTTTCAGAGACCCATGAGCTTGCAAAACGTGAAAGCGTTTCTCTCGAAGAGCTCAAAGACTATAACCTGGTTTCGTATCGCAAGGAATCATTCGCCTCGACGTTGCTCGAAGGGCTATTCCGCCGCGTTGGTCTTTCGCCCAAGCAGTCGTTCAACGACGAGATCAGTGCCGCGGCCTTTGTGGTTTCTGAGTCCGATACAGTAGCCATCATGCTCGAGACGCTCGATGATATCAAAACGCGCGGATTCGTGGGCATCCCCATCTCCGATATCCAAACTCCATTTCACACGATCTATATGGCGTATAAAGAGAAGGCATTCCGTAGTTGCGTGACCGACCAGCTCATCGAGTTCGCGCGCAATTTCGCGAAGTTCCCCTCTGGCAAGATCGGTGACCTGCGCGATTATTATCGTCGCGAGCAGATCGAATGCGGCACGTTCGAATAGCAATTCCTATTCACTAATAAACCATGTTCCAATCCTATAGG
>CABQIW010000031.1 GCA_902464295.1 uncultured Eggerthella sp. | reverse complement strand
GACTACACGCTCGAAGAATTCCAGAAGGTCATGCGCCTCAACGTTGAAGCGACCTTCGTGTGTTCGCAGGCTGCTGCTCGCATCATGATCGAACAAGGAACAGGTGGTGCGATCATCAATACTTCTTCGATGGTGAGCATCTACGGTCAGCCTGCTGGATGCGCTTATCCCACCTCGAAGTTCGCAGTGAATGGCCTCACCAAGTCACTCGCGCGCGAACTCGCGCCGCACAAGATTCGTGTGAATGCAGTAGCCCCTGGCGTTACGCATACCGATATGGTCGATGCGCTGCCTCGCGAGGTCATCGAGCCGCTCATCAAGACCATCCCACTCGGACGCATGGGCGAGCCTGAAGACATCGCGAACGCGTTTGCCTTCCTTGCATCCGACGAGGCAAGCTACATTTCTGGCGACGTGCTTTCCGTGGACGGCCTTTCTCGCTCGTAATTCGCAGCACAACATATCGCGACCACAGAAGCGGGTGCAGCACGAAGCTGTCCCGCTTCTTTTGTTTCGTGGGTGCACTAGGCGCTACGATCGACCTCGAAGATGAAAAACTACCGAGTAATTTGTCTTTTTTTGCCATAAGGGATGGAGGCATGTCGAATCACCCGGCCTCTAGCACGCAGCCGTGAGGTATAGTTAAGACAAACTACTAAAGGAGTTCATACATGCAAGATATATTCACCTTGAAAAATGGTGTAGAGATGCCGCGCATCGGGTTCGGTACCTATAACACCTCGGACGAAGAGGCATGCCGCGTGGTATGCGATGCCGTTGAGGTTGGTTATCGCCTGATCGATACCGCAGCCATCTACGAGAACGAAACCGGCATCGGGCGTGCGCTTGCAACGTGTAGCGTGCCGCGCGAAGAGCTCTTCATCACGTCGAAAGTTTGGAATACGCATCGTGGATACGACAAGACCATGGAATCGTTCAATGCATCGTGTGAACGCTTGAGCGTGGACTATCTCGACCTTTTCCTCATCCACTGGCCTGCGAACGAAAAGCAGTTCGGCGCCGAAGCCGAGGCCATCAATGCGGATACCTGGCGCGCTCTCGAAGATCTCTACAAGAACGGCGCTGTGCGCGCGATCGGGCTTTCGAACTTCAAACCGCATCACATCGAAGCGCTCTTGAAGCATGCCGAGATCGAACCGATGGTCGATCAGATCGAGTTCTATCCTGGGCGCATTCAAACAGAAACGCTCGAGTACTGCCTTGAGCGCGACCTGGTAGTTGAAGCGTGGAGCCCGCTTGGACGCGGCAAGACCCTTACAAACGAAGCGATCGCAGAGATCGGCGCGCGTTATGGAAAATCGAACGCGCAGGTGTGCTTGCGGTGGCTTATCCAGCTCGGCATGCTTCCCCTTCCTAAGTCAGGAAACATTGAGCGCATGAAACAAAACCTCGAAGTCTTCGACTTTGAACTCACTCCTGAAGAAATGGCGGTCATTTCCGCACAGGAGAACCCCACAGGGCGCTTCTGGGATGCGGATGAGATCGACTTCTAAGATTTACCACTTTGCCCTATTGCAATACCTCACTTTTCCGAAAACAAAAAGAAGCCCGAGCACATTGCCCGGGCTTCTTCGTCTCTTGGAAGGTAGGTGCTACCCTTAGTTGCCCATGGAATTCATGACGCTCGAAGGGAACAGCGCTTCCTGCAGCGCTACACCCGCGCTGTTTGAAAGCTGCCACTTGCCATCCTTCTTTACCACATCAAGCTCAACCGTATCGGTCTCGGTAGTCGGAAGGTCCTTGATCGTATCGAGAACCAGCTTACCGATTGCCTGATTCATTTCCTGAGTGGTCATGCTGGTGAAAGAGCTATCTTTCGCAAGATTCTGAGCTGCCTCAACCAATGCACTCTGGAACTTCGTCAAGTCTTTCGCAGTAAGCTTCACGCCAACAACTGCCTTGTCGCCGTCAACCTTAACGCTTTCGATCTTGTAATCAAAACCATTGAACACTGCTTCATACGCATCAGTTGCAGAAATGCCATACGTGCTCAATGCTTGGAACTCACTCGAATCACCTGCGATCGCTTCGATCGTTTCAGTGTCGGAATTCTTAACCGCATCAAGCTCGGTCGTAACAACATTTCGGACTGCCTCTTCGCTGTTTTCAGCGCACCCTGCAAGGAACACACAGCAGCAGGCAATCACTGCAGCAAAAAGCGCAATGATGCCCTTTTGTGCCCATGACCACGAAGTTTTCTCCATGGCTACTCCTCTCGTCGATTTTTATGTGCCTGTAATTGTAGCAACATTTCAGGCAATGTACGGCGTAATAGCTCGATATAACCCATTGTCTTTTCATTGTTATTTAAGGCACTTTGCCTTGACAACAATAGACTCTAGCGCTCTTCTAGCGAACGAGCTTCCATGTTTTGTTCAGGGCAAATGCTTCAATACCTTTAAGGTACGGCTTTTCGTTTTCTGGTAACGCCGCTCGTGCGAGATCGAAGAGCAATTCGATCCAGACGCGCAAGCTCTTTGCCTTTTCGCCATAGAAACGCGCTTCATACCCACGCGAACGAATCGCATCGATCGCATCTTCCACTGCTCGCTCATCAAGCGGCCAGATATCTTCGCCTTGAGTATCTTTTCGAACACCAAACTCCTGCTCGAGCGCGCGCATGCTCTCCTCACTATAAAAGAGTCCCTTTATGAGCGCGGCATAACCCGTCAGATACTCCTGCGGCAGTGAATCCGCTGGACGGATCTCAACAAAACGCTTCAAGCGCACATCGGGCCAGAACATAGAAATAAGATGCTCGATATCAGCCTTCGTCATAGCGGTATTCTTGTAGATCTCAGCCGCGCTGCGCGCAGACTCCGCCTGTTCTACGGTGGTTCCATCCGGCTGTTTCGCATTGATAAAAATGGGCGATGTCGAAAGCAACCAATCAGCATATGCTCCGAACCCGAACCCTGGCTTGAAAACACCTGGCACCACACCACAACGATCGTCATCGACGTTGCGCCATACCGCTAGGCGAACGAGCGGATAAGCACCTACCTCACGCTCATAGACCGCCACGTTGTCCGCTATCGCGCCAAGGATCGGAGCGAGCGCGCTTGCGATGCGCATCTTACGCACGGCATCTGCTTCGCTGGTGTAATCGATCGAGACCTGCGTGGAAGCCGAAGCGCGCATCATGCGCAAACCGAGCGTTCCCAGGTCTGCAAAATGCTTGTCCATCAGGCGATACCGTTCTTTGGGAATGAGGGTGAGCTCTTCTGCCTTGCGCGTAGGATGGTAGCCTGCATTCACCAGCTTCGCCCCATGCACAGAAAGGTACGGATCGATCGCAGCACGAAAGTGCTCGTAGGCAGCTTCGATCCGCGCAACTTCGGAAAACGGCGCGATCGAGATCTCTATCTGAGAAGAGGGTTCGAGCGTGATCGATGCCTCTTCATTGGCACACCCGATCAGTTCGCCTTCTGAATTCTGATAGATGATCGGATAGGTGGAAAGCAGATGTTCCAGCACCTCATGCACTCCGGGAATAGAGCCTTGCGCGACATAGGTAAAAGGGGTTCCGTCGCTGGTCACAATGATGAAATGCTCAACTTCGACACCGAGTTTTTGATCGTTATCCTTCGATCCCGATTCGAAATAGGCGATGAGTGATGAACGATTCTTTTCAGCTTCCGTCATAGTTTCCCCTTACGCAATTCAGAAAAAGTTCAAATTTTTGTAAGTTAGCTCTTCATATTACATCAGATATTTTTCAAGTTTTATTGAGGTTCGACTTTCACACTAAAGCGTAAACAAGCATTCCACCCTGAGTGAAGGAAGTTCTTATGCCTCTTTTTGGTTCGTCACTTCAGCTCCACACCTTCTTGCGATCATCTGCGCAAACGCAGGTTGCTTCTCGCCGCTGCCATCCGCACGCTGAACGCGAAAGACGCCCTTGGCGAACAAAACGATTCGTGCACTTTTTCATGGCGCTCTGCCTAGGAGCATGCCTTGCCTGCCTGGCCTTGCCAGGAATCGCTTCCCCTGCGAAGGCTGATGAAGCGCACCCTTCTGCGGCTCGCATACTCTATCATTTTGCCGAGCCTGATCAGATAGAGCCGAACGTGCCATTCGCTGATCGGGCTATCGATCTCACCTCTGTTAACTCAGGCGAAAGGTGGTGCGATAACGAGCATGCCTATATCCGCGCAAACTGCCATCCCGCCCTTCTTCCCACCTCAAGCGATGAAGGACGCTTTCGCGTGCTCAAAGACTATGCGAGCACAAGCGAAATGGGAAAAGGTACGCAGGATATCACAAGTGAGGCAACCTATAACGCCGAAGAGGGCATCATAGAGCTTCCCGCTCACTACGCCGAGGACGACCTCACTGTTGCGTGGTATATGCCGATCGACCAAAAGCGCACCGAGCTTCCCGGGAGCGTGAAGATCGCAAAATCGATCGATGGCGTTGCTTCTGAGAAGACCCTCGAGCAGGTTTTCAGTGCCGATAGTCCCACGATCAACCTCAAACTCTTCGATGACGAAGAGAAGGCCTCGCATGTCGAAACTATTCGCGTTACGCAAGGGGGCAGCGAGCTTTCGCAATATGTCTATCAAAACGGCTCGATCTGCATCAGCGCTTCGCCACTCGGAGGAGCGATCGAGATCGTGTTGGACGATGGGAACGAGACACAGGCGCAAGGCGAAGACCAGGAGAGCGCTTTCAATACCGAACCTCCCCTGCTCAGCCTTTTCAGTGCCGCAAATCCTGTAGTTGGCGAGCGCTTTTCTCTCGATGCCGATTCTGCGCTCATCCGCACGTGTGAACCAGGCGGCAATATGGCAGCAGTAATGGGATGGCCCGAGAAGAGCGGCACCTATGGCTTTGCAGTGCACTTCAACCATTGCGTCAATCCTGAGGTCGTTAATGCTGATCAAAACCATGTTGCCCCGGGTGGTACCGTTCATACCCCTGGTGGAGGCTCCTACGACTACAGCTATGTAAGAGGCATGCATTTCGCCTGGGGCGATTGCGGTGGAAACGTCGACAACAACGGTGCCGGAGAACCGAAAGTACAGAGCGGCTGGGTCGAAGTAACCGCGGTCGATTATGCCACTCAAACAGTGAACTATCGATTCTTCCTAGACGTTTGCTCCGATATCGACGGGCACAACATGCAGAACATCGTGGGCACCTTTCAAGTTCACGAAGATCTTGTTGGATATCTCAAATTGAACAAGCAAAGCATACTGTCTGATATTTCGAACAATAATCCTTGCTATTCGCTTGCAGGAGCAAAGTATGGTATCTACGGAGACGAAGCTTGTACCGATCTTGAACAAATGCTCACTACCGATGCACAAGGATGCGTACGATCGAAAGCACTTCCCGTCGGCACCTATTACATAAAAGAACTTTCAACTCCGGATGGTTTTGCACTCGATTCTAGCGTTCATGAGGCAACCGTTTCAGCTGGTAAAACGAATGAGGTAACGCTTAACGAAGTGGCTCAAAACGATCCAACCCCCATCCTGCTTGCCAAGCACGATTCCGACTACGTCTACAATGACAGCTACAACAACATTCAAGGAGGCGCAAGTTCATTCGCAGGCGCAGAATTCACGATTCGCTTCTTCCCTACCCTTGAACACGATTACAGCAAAGTAGACCCTCTGCGCACTTGGATCGTGGAAACTGACGAGCATGGCTTGGTCGACTTACGCAAAGGCGATGGTTGCAAAATAAGCGGCGATGATTTCTTCTATGACACCACAGGCGTGATCACACTACCGATAGGAACGTATGAGATCCGTGAAACAAAAGCACCGACTGGCTACAAGATCAATGAGTCAGCCGTCGTGCGGACGGTCACTGGATGCGCGAACAGCGCGGAAGCGGTCTCAAGCTACAATACCCCGATCATCGTTGACAACATCATGCGCGGTGGTCTTGAGCTTGAAAAGCGCGATGCGGAATCGGGACTACAAAGCGCTCTCGGCTCAGGCACGTTGGAGAACACCACCTTCACTATCACCAACAACAATAGCCACGAGGTCAAAGTCGATGGTATCTTCTATCAGCCAGGAGAAGTATGCGCCACGCTCGTTGCAAAGGAAGGTAAAGCAGCACTCGCACCTACCACCCTGCCCTACGGCGAATACATGCTCACCGAAGTAAGCGCAGGCGACGGGTACAACCTTTCGGATGGCGACCCGCGGCCGTTCAGCATAACTGCCGACGGACAGATCGTTCGCTTTTCCGACAGTGCTGAAGGCACGCATGAACCGGCATTCAAGAATTTCGTGAAACGCGGTGACCTCAATTTCATCAAAGTTCGCGAGACGAACAATGAGCGTCTGGCCGACGTGCCGTTCAAGATAACGTCGCAAACCACCGGTGAAGCGCATGTGGTCGTCACCGATGCCAATGGAGAGATCGACACTTCTTCGGCTTTCGTGAAGCATACGCACGAGACCAACGCGAACGACGAAGAGGAAGGGCGCAAAGCTGGCCGCGGCGTGTGGTTCGGCAAAGCGAGCGACACCTTCACCACTGAAGCGCGTGATGAACTGGGCGCTCTGCCCTACGACACCTATACGCTCGAAGAGCTTCCGTGCGCTGCTAACGAAGGACTCGAGCTCGTAACCACCACGTTCTCGATCTATCGCGAACAGCAGCGCCTTGATTTCGGCGTGATCGAAGACCACGATCCCGCGCAGCCCTGGATCGTTACCACCGCTTCCGACGCGAACGATCACGACAAGCTCGTGAACATCGCGCAAGAAGGAGCGATCAACGACCACGTGCGCTATGGAAATCTTGAAGCTAACAGCGTATACACTCTACGCGCAACACTCGTGGACCCTGAAACAGGAAGCCAGCTTGAAGGTGCTGCAGGCGAAACAACGTTCACCCCGAGCGCATCGAGCGGCACAACCGAGGTGAAGATCCCTCTCGATGGTCTTGCAGAAACGCCTCAGGATGTTGTCGTATACGAGACGCTCCTGAAAGACGATGCGGTCATCCTCGAGCACCACGAACGAGACAACAGCGAACAAACCGTGTCGACCACAAAGCCACGCATCGCAACGACCGCGCTCGATGAGAGCGATGGCGATCATGAGATATTGAACGATGCCGAAGTGCACGTGATTGACACCGTAGCGCTCGAGAACCTCAGTCCGAACAAACCATACCGCGTTATGGGGACGCTCATGAAAAAAGAGGTTGACGAACAAGGCGAGGTCCAGGCCATCCCGCTAACCGACGATGCAGACACTGCTATCTCGAGTGAAACCACCTTCACCCCGCAGGCAGAGCACGGCTCGATCGAGGTCTCTTTCAACTTCAATGCAAGCGCACTTGAACCAGGAACGGAGCTAGTCGTCTATGAAAAGCTCCTGTGCGATGAATCCGAGATCGCCACGCATGAAGACCCCGAAGACGAGAATCAGACCGTGCGCGTCGTTGTTCCCGAAGAGCCTCCTACGGCATCGAACCCCAATGAGCCCGTTCCTGCTTCCGAAACCCCTACTCCCGAACAAAAGGGTACCTTTGCCAAAACCGGAAGTGCGCTACTACCGCTCCTCATTGCCGCAGGAATTGTCGCGTTTATCGGAATCAGCTTCATCAGAATCTCGTATCTCCATCGTAAGAAAGCCCAATCGATCACCGCTGCCATTGCGGCCAATATGCTCGGTTCATCGGAGAGGATTTCTCAATGAAGCATCGCTTTCTTTGCGCTCAGCAGCGCGCATCGGTCCTCTTCGCTTTCATCAGTACCCTTCTTGCTCTTGTTGCTCTGTTTGCCCCAACAAAGAGTGCAGAGGCAGCAACAACCCAGATCATCAATAGCACCTTCAGCTATGCCATGAAAGAAGTTTATGACTGTTCTGAATCGTGGATCTATCTCGACCTGAACAAGCTCAAAATGGCTAACGGAAACGATTGCAGCAAACACCCTCATAAGTATGTTTGGGCAGCGCTCCCCTCTCATTTCGATAAAGCACAGTTTGGATGGAACTCGAATCAGACATATGACCCTTCAAATACATGGGAAAACGGTGTCGGAGCTCAAGTTGCTAATTGTGTGGAAATCCAACGAGAACTTAACGGCAATTACTATGCAGAACTCACAGCTGGACAAACCGGCACATACATCTACCAAGATATTTCATCCGAGCCGGGAGCCATATACAAATGGTCACTCAGGCATTGCTCAAGATCGAAAACTCATCTCGATTCCATGTCGGTCATGATCGGGTCGCCTTCGTCTCAAGTCGCCCAAAATGCCACACGAACTACTACCAATGGACTAGGAAACAAAACAGGTAGCGTGGGCACGATCATCGCAACACCCTCTTCTGCAAACTACGATAATGAACGATTGCAGAACGTAGATTGGGAAACCTATACGGGAACCTACGTTATTCCAAACGGACAGACAACAACCCGATTCACCTTCAAAGCAATAAGCTCCGCGGGACCTAATGCAGGCAATCTTGTTGATGACATCACCTTCACCCGCTCCTACGGACTTGCCTATGACCTCACCGGCGGCACCTCTTCTGGAATCTACTCCGACCCGAAAGCAAATAACTATGCAGGCTACCACACTGAAGGAAGCACGTTCGACCTCACCACTATTAGGCCCGTCCGTGAAGGTTATACCTTTCTCGGGTGGTCCAAGACGAAACTTGCCGTTATCACCAATCAAAACGCTTTCAACGCTGCTAAACCAAGCTTGATCACTAAGATGACGATGCCCTCGACTGCAACCACCGTCTTTGCTGTATGGGCTAAGAACCCCACCGTAACGTTCATTGGCGCAGAAGGCGAAACTCTTTCGTCTCAAAGAATCAACTTTGGCTCTAAAGCCACCGCTCCCTACACACCATTTCGGACCGGCTATACCTTCATCGATTGGGATCGAAGCTTTTCTGCGGTGTATTCAGATATAACGGTCAAGTCTTTATGGCAGCCGAATTCGTATCGTATCTCTTTCCAGAGCCAGGGAGGAAGCGGAGAGATGCCCGATCAGCAGCTTTTATACGATACTGCTGTGCCCCTTTGCTTCAACCGATATGAGAAAAGTGGCTACCTTTTTGCTGGATGGAATAGCGACCCACAGGGCAATGGAACCACTTTCACCAACGAACAGATAGTCGAAAATCTTGCAACTGCCGAAGGGAGCGTGATCCGTCTTTATGCGCAATGGGAGCCTATCACGTATTTCGTCGCCTTTGAGGCGACGGGCGGAAATGGCACAATGACTGACCAGGAGCTCACCTTTGATCGGCTTGCCTCGCTCAACCCCAATCGGTTTGAACGCGAAGGATTTCACTGGCTCAAGTGGAACAACAGTCCTTTCGTCCCCGACATCTGGTACGACAATGAAGAATTCGTACTGAATCTAGCTGATCGGGCAAATGAAGTTGTTACGCTCTACGCTACTTGGATGGCAAACCGGTGCCTCGTCGTGTTCGAAGAAAACGGCGGCACAGGATCTATGGAAGCGCAATCGTTCGCTTATGACATCGCCGAAACGCTTCATCCCAACACGTTCGAAAAGGAAGGTGCTCACTGGGTTTCATGGAATACCGCACCTGACGGAACAGGAACAAGCTACGAGGACGAACAACTGGTAAAGAACCTCCGCGCAGAAGACAACAGCACGGTCGTTCTCTATGCCCAATGGGAAGATGATGAGCCAGACGAGCCAAAAGAATCCGAAACGCCCCCGCAAGACGAATCGAACAAAAACGGACAGGATCAACCACCAAGCACCACCCCGGAAGAGAATCAGCCTCCCGCTGAAGCAGAACCGCCTGATGATGCTGACGCAGGCGAAGGTGCCAACGATTCCCTAGCACCCACCGAGTCTCAACCCGAGCCAAAACAAGGAGATAAAAACGGCGCAGAGCAACAGGATGAAGCCCACGAAGATAAAGCTAAAGCTCCCCAACAAACAAGCGCTACGAGCAACGATGGACTGTCCACGCCAAAGGCTTCGTTCGACAAGACCGGCGCTGCTACACTCGGCGTCATGTGCGTGGCATTCGTGCTCCTCATTGGCGGAAATGCAATACTCATCATCGGTGCGCACAAACACAAGCGTGCACGCGAGCAGCGCCGTCGCATCTTCCGTTCCTTCATCGACTCATGAGACTACAACGGCGATCAAACAAGCTGATGACAGTAGGCATCGTGCTCGTGCTCGTTGCCTTTGGCTTGTTCAGCAGCTTGTTCTTCATGCAAGCGAATGCGAACATCTCTCCCAATCCAAATGGCATCTCATTCGAACACGACGCTCTTAGCGATACGGAAGATACCTATGATGACTTCGTTGAGGTCGATTGGCAGCACTGGCGCACGGTCAATCCTGACCTTATCGCATGGGTGAATGTTCCTGGAACAGCGATCAACTATCCTATCTTGCGTGGGATGAAGGATGATCCTTCCTTCTACCTCCACCACGATATCCATCGCAATTACAGCATCTTTGGTGCGCCCTATTTGGACACGAGCGCTGATGGCTCTGGCTCTGTCTTGAATGCGATCATCTATGGTCACCACATGGACAACGGCTCGATGTTCAGCGATTTTGCAAAATACTCCGATGAAACTTACGCGCGCGAACATGCTACCATCTGCCTGCAAACACCTGCAGGGAAGCAGCGGTTGAGCGTTGCCTACGTACGTGTCATCAATGGGGATGAGGTCGAAAAGCATACGCGCTTCGCCGATGAAGAAGCCTTTAATGTCTGGTACGAAGATGAGCGCTCAAAAGCCTGCGTCGTGCTCGACACCAGCACCGACCCTCCGTTCGCTGTCACCTTCTGCACTTGCTCGTACCACGAATTCAGCAACGAACGCACCCTCGTTGTATGCACACCTGTCGACTAGGTGACAAACTACCCGGTCGTTCGACACCTTAAAGCGCAGATGTTTTCGATGTGAGTGGTGTGGGGAAACATGTCGACTGGCTGGATAGATTCGAGCCGATAACCCTGTTCGCGCAAGTAGGCAACATCGCGCGCCTGCGTTTTCGGGTTGCAGGAAATGTAGACGATGCGGAGTGGCTGTAAGCGAGCAGTTGCTTGCAAGAACTCGGGGCTGGCACCTGATCGCGGCGGATCCATGAAGAGCACGTCGAGCGCTTCATCTCTTCCTGCCATCTCGTTCATGAACACCCCGGCATCCTCGGCTACGAACGATGTATTCTCTATACCGTTATGCTTCGCATTGTTGCGCGCATCCACGATCGCAGATGCCACCTTGTCCACGCCGACAACCAAGGCATCACCCCTCGCCGCTGCAGGAGTCTTTTCTTGAAGCGCTCTTGCAGCCACCAATCCGATCGTGCCGGTTCCGCAATAGGCATCAAGAATACGCTCGGTGCCTTGCAGGTGCGCCAAATCGATCGCTGCCTCGTAGAGCACTTCCGTTTGCACGGCATTCACCTGGTAGAACGAATGAGAGGAAATACGGAAGCTCAATCCGCACAAGCGATCAAGGATGAAGCCCGGTCCGTAGAGCGTGCGTTCCTTCCCTTCTCCTAAGATCACGTTCGTTACGCGCGTATTCACGTTCTGAACGATCGTGGTTATCTCAGGACAACGTTTTACGAGCTCACGTGCAAAATTCTTCGCACCTGGAAATTCTTCAGCATTGGTTACGAGCGTTACGAGCACCTCATTCGATCGGTGTCCCACTCGCACGATCGCGTGACGCAAGAAGCCCTTGCCCGTATCTTCGTTATAGGGCTCGATCCCATAGCGCATCATCAATGCACGGATCGCTTGAATGATCTTCTTCGCCACTTGGTTTTCGATCAAGCATTCATCAGTGGGAATAATGCGATGCGTACCCTGCGCATACATGCCGCAGAGGATCTCACGCTTCTCAACAGATGGCCGATCGTTCTTCCGCTTCCGCGTTGCAGAAGTACCAGCCCTTTGTTCTTCGCGCTTATTATCCGCGCTCTTCTTGATGCGTTTCCCTGGCGCATAGGGCGAAATAACCTTGTTACGATAGTGGAACGGCTCATCCATACCAAGGATCGGTTGCATGGTCGCACCGTCTTCTGAAAGCGCATCCGCGAAAAGCTCCTCGATCTCAACTTGTTTCGAATCAAGCTGGTCAGCATAAGGGACTGCCAGCAGCTGGCAGGCACCACACTGCTCATCAACGGGACAAAACTGCCCAGCTTTCAGCGCGTTATCACGCTTCGTGATGCTCGGTTTCGAATCGGGTTTTCTCGCAGAAGCAGATCTTTTCTTACGCGTAGATCGATTAGCCACACTGTTCTTCGGTCTACCCTTTGATCTGGCGTTTGGCTTCTTTTGTTCCATGTGATGAATCACGCACAAGCTTCGAACGAGCTACGCAATACCGCGCTTCACACTACGACGTTTGCGCTTAGGCTCTTCAGTCGGTTCACGAAAATCGAGCATGAGTTGCTCTTGGATCGCACCTTGCTCAGCTTCAGGAACGCGCTCGATGTCTTTCACCGTCCAGCTGACTGCCTCAGAACCATGCAGTTCGAGCATCTTGTAGCGTGCGTCTTGGATATTCTGCTTGGATCCAGCGCGATATTCGCTCTCAAACTCGATCGAGCTTGAAGCAGGCGTAGCGCCTTGGGGAGAAACAATAGTTGCACGGTATTTCATGGTTTACCCCTCCCCTTTTTGCATGCAATCACTTGACTGCATGCAGCGATGCGATTCCTTCGCGCTAACCTTATCATACCCAAGCACACGCACCCGAAAGCCCAGCAAAAAGAACGTATTGAATCGCTGGAATTCCACGCTTGCGCTTCTTGGTTCTCCATCGCGCAAACCCAGAATGCACGAACCCGTTTGCTAGACAAGGCGAACGAACTTGCGTTTTCCTACTTGGATGACCGCGCCCTTGAGCATGCTTGGCTCAACGTTATACGCTTTCGGCGCCAGCGCTTCGCCATTCACCTTCACGCCACCGCCATCGATCAAACGACGCGCTTCGCCTACCGAGTTCGCCATACCGGCATCGCTGATGAGCTTCGCAACGTACACAAGTCCTTCATCGTTCGGCGTAAGGTCAGCAGCAAACTCAGGAATATCTTCGGGCACATCGTGCTGTTTGAACACGCGATCGAACGCAGCCTCCGCTTCTTGCGCAGCTGCTTCATCGTAGTAGGCTGCCACGATATTCCGCGCGAGCTCGCGCTTCACTTTGTTCGGATGAAGCGAACCATCCGCAAGACCCGCCTCGATCGCGTCGATCTCGTCAACCGATTTCGTGGAAGCAAGGCGATAGTATTTCACCATCAATTCATCGGGGATAGACATGACCTTACCGAACATATCGTTCGGTTCATCGGTAAGACCAATGTAATTACCGTAGCTCTTCGACATCTTCTGAACTCCATCGGTGCCTTCGAGCAGCGGCAAGGTGAGACAAACCTGCGGTTCCTTATCCATCTTCTCCATGAGCTCACGACCAGCAAGCAGATTGAACAGCTGGTCGGTGCCACCCAGTTCAACATCGGCATCGATGCACACCGAATCGTAGGCCTGCATGGTGGGATAGAGGAATTCGTGCAAGCTGATCGGCTGATTGTTGTTGTAGCGCTTCGTGAAATCGTCACGCTCAAGGATGCGCGCAACCGTGAAATTGGACGTGATCTTCAGCAGACCCTCAAGATCGAGCGCAAGCAGCCATTCAGAATTGAAGCGCAACGTGGTCTTTTCGGGATCGAGGATCTTGTACGCCTGCTCGATATAGGTCTTTGCATTCTGCTCAACCTGCTCGCGCGTAAGCGGCGGGCGCGTAACATTGCGACCTGAAGGATCGCCAATGAGTGCCGTGCCATCGCCGATGATAAGTGTAACCTGATGACCCAGATCCTGGAATGCGCGCAGCTTGCGCAGCGGAACAGCATGACCAAGATGCAGATCGGGAGCCGTTGGGTCAACGCCCAACTTGATATTGAGCGGCTTGTTGCGCTCAAGCTTTTCCATCAGGGCCTTTTCGGGAATAATCTGAGCTGCGCCAGAAGCGATCACACGGAACTGTTCTTCTGCTGAAATCATCGATCCTCTTTCGTTATCTTCATGCGAGTGCTTTCATTCTTTTGTACGGTTAATCAGGATACCGCAAAAGCACTCATTTCGATGCTTGAACGCTCCTAATGGCACGGGGTTTTACGTATAATCCTCGCTACCTGCTCAGATGCGAATGAAGATGCTCGAAACTGCGACCGGACGCCTTAGCGCATGCGCAGTTCCCAGAATGCTACGGCCGATGCAGCCGCAACATTGAGCGAATCGACACCTTCCCGCATCGGGATCTTCGCAACAAGATCCGCCATCTCGATCGTACGCTGCTGCAATCCTTCACCTTCAGTCCCCAGCAATACCGCAAGTTTTTCAGGACGTTGCAAGCGCGCATCGTCCAAAAAGACCGATTCATCATGCGGCGCAAGCGCCACGGTAGTGAACCCTTCCCGTTTCAGCGCCGCTACACCCGATTCGCGCCAGTCTTCCACCGTGCCAGGAAAACGTGTCCACGGAACTTGGAAGACCGTTCCCATAGAAACGCGGATCGCACGGCGATAGAGCGGGTCGCAACAGCCCGGCGAGATGATGAGCGCATCGAAGTCAAGCGCAGCCGCATTACGGAAGACCGCACCCACATTCGTATGGTTCGTGATATCTTCGAGCACGGCAACACGATGGGCATCTGCCAACAAATCGGCAAGACTTGGTAGGGGTTTACGCTTCATGGCACAAAGCACCCCGCGCGTAAGTTCAAAACCCGTGAGCTTCTCTATCTCATCTGAAGGCGCAACGAAGATAGGGATGCTCTCGTCGTTCGTGCTGCCAGCCGCACCTGCCTTCTCTTCCAAGGCATACTGCGTTTCGATACGCTCGATCAGGCGCGCACTGCGCTGCAAGCGATGTTCAGGAATCAGAAGCGAGAGCGGTTCATAGCCCGCATTAAGCGCCCGCACGATGACCTTCTCGGATTCGGCGATGAAGATGCCTTTCTCTGGCTCCAGTCGATTGCGCAACTGAATTTCAGTAAGGCCCACATAGGTCTCAAGCCGCTTATCTTCTAAGGTTTCAACATGAATGATCATTGCTACGCTTCTACCTTAACCATCATTAGAATTCACCATTCTCTAGAATGGCAACGCATTGAACACCCTGTTCTTCGCAGAGCCGAATGAGCTTGCGATCGAGCGTGAACAGTGTTGCACCGAAACGGCGTGCCAACACAAAATAGAACATATCGTAGGAGGAATGGTCCAATCGGATGCTCTCGGAAAGCACTTCTTCTTGAAGCTCTTGAATTGAATAGTATTCATTGACAAGGGCAGTCGACTCGGTAAGAAAGCTCTGCACTTTTTCAATAGGAATAAGTCCATGCCTGCACAGTTTTCGAAATATGCTTACAACTTCAGCTCGAAGCAGTTCACAGCTAATTACCTTCTCTTCTGAGAGCATAAGTGCGCGAAAAGCCATTCCTTCTTCAGTCTTGCGCACCATATCGCATGCGGCGCTTGAATCAAGAACTATCATCGTGCCTCCTTCTCACGAATCTCTGCAAGAATATCTGCGGAAGACGGAGCTAATTCTGAAACTGGAATGGCTGGTAATTTGTCGATTCTTTCGAATATGCGCTTCCGCTTTTCTCTATAGCCACTATTTTCAGCAGACCTCTTTGATGCAGGCACTGATCGATCGTGCGGGGCAAAATCTCTGAACCCCAGGTAATCCTCAAGGATCGTGAGCGCCTGCTGAGAGATGCTCCTGTTCTCACGAGAAGCGCAACGACGAAGCTCTTCATACACTTCAGTCGGACAATCTTTGACCTGTAATGCTGGCATCTTCATCACCCTCTTTCTTTGGCTCTAGTATAGCATGCTTTTTGCATTCATTTCTCATTCATAATGAATCATTACTAAAACGTGAGCATATTTAGTTACCAAAACAGCCTGATGAACAAAATCTTCCCCGAGGAAAAGCTTTTACGTCGCCTGTTCAACCGTTGAAACAGCTTGATGCATAAGAAAAGCCTTCTGCCTGCGCATGCTTAGCTACCGAAGTAGCCTAGTGCATAAGAAAAGCTCTCCCGAAGGAGAGCTTTTCTCAAGTGTGCGGATTGTCCGAAGGAGGGATTACATCATGCCCATTCCGCCGCCCATGCCGCCACCGGCAAGTGCAGACAGGTCGGGACCTTCAGCAGGAATCTCATTCACGGTTGCCTCGGTGATGAGGATGAGCGCCGCAACAGAAGCTGCAGACTGAAGCGCCGTGCGGGTCACCTTCACGGGGTCGTTCACGCCCATGGCGATCATGTTGCCCGTCTCGCCGTTCGCGAAGTTCACGCCTTCGCCTGCCGGCAGGCCTTTCACCTTCTCGACCACCACAGAGCCTTCGTAGCCTGCGTTGGACGCGATCGCGCGCATCGGAGCTTCGAGCGCTTTGCGGATGATATCAACGCCAACCTTCTCGTCGTTATCGGAGACGGAAAGCTTGTCGAGTGCAGGGATCGCATTCACGAGCGCAACGCCGCCACCAGCAACGATGCCCTCTTCAACAGCTGCACGGGTTGCCTGCAGTGCGTCCTCGATGCGGCTCTTCTTCTCCTTGAGCTCGGACTCGGTAGCAGCGCCAACCTTCAGCACTGCAACGCCACCAGAGAGCTTAGCCAGACGCTCCTGGAGCTTCTCGCGATCGAACTCAGACTCAAGGCGCTCAAGTTCAGCGCGCATCGAAGCGATACGAGCATCGACTGCAGCCTTATCGCCCGCGCCATCGATGATGACCGTGGTGTCCTTGGTGACCTTGACGGTCTTCGCAGTGCCCAGGTCCTCAAGCTTCACATCGGCAAGCGTCATGCCGAAGTCTTTGGAAACGACCTTGCCGCCCGTGACGACCGCGATGTCCTCGAGGATGCGCGAACGACGATCGCCGAAGCCCGGAGCCTTGATAGCAACCACGTTCAGGGTGCCACGCAGCTTGTTCAAAAGCAGCGTGCCGAGCGCTTCACCCTCAACATCTTCGGCAACGATGAGGAGCGGACGGCCCGATTTCATGACCTGCTCGAGCAGCGGGATAAGATCCTGGATAGAGGAAACCTTAAGATCGGTGAGCAGGATGAAGGGATCTGCAAGCACTGCTTCCATGCGCTCGGTATCGGTTGCCATGTAGGGTGAGATGTAACCGCGATCGTACTGCATGCCTTGCACGATATCGATATCGATGCCGAAGGTTTGGGACTCTTCAACAGAGATCGCACCATCTTTGCCAACGGCTTCCATAGCCTCTGCGATCTTCTTGCCGATAACTTCGTCACCTGCGGAAATGGTACCGACGTTTGCCACCTGATCTTCGGTGGTGACTTCCTGTGCCGAAGCCTTGATCGCATCGACCACTGCCTCGGTTGCCATTTCGATGCCACGGCGAATGCCCAGCGCATCAGCGCCAGCGGTCACGTTGCGCAGACCCTCTGCCACGATCACATCGGCGAGCAGGGTTGCGGTGGTGGTGCCATCACCTGCAACATCGTTGGTCTTCACAGCTGCTTCACGAACGAGCTGAGCGCCCATGTTCTCCACGGGATCTTCAAGGTCGATCTCGCGCGCCACCGTAACGCCATCGTTGGTGACGAGCGGAGCGCCGAAGGAGCGCTCGAGCGCAACATAACGGCCTTTAGGACCAAGCGTCACCTTGACTGCATCGGAAAGCTTCTTAACGCCAGCAGCCATACCACTGCGGGCATCTGCATCGAACAAAATCTCTTTTGCCATTAGTTGAATTCCTTTCGAATTGATACGTGAATCTAAGTCACAAAACGTTTATGAATGAGGTGCTTAATCGGTGTAGACCGCGTAGATATCATCGGCGCGAAGGATGAGCACTGCTTCACCATCAACATCTACTTCGGTTCCGCCATACTTGCCATAGAGAACGCGATCGCCCTCTTTCACGGGCATAGGAAGGTGCTGGCCCTTGTTGTTGATGCGGCCTTCGCCAACAGCGAGAACGACACCGGTCTGCGGCTTCTCCTTAGAATCAGGAGCGATGTAGAGGCCACCTGCCGTGGTTTCCTGAGCTTCGTCCTGCTTAACGATGATGCGATCACCAAGCGGCTTCAAATTCATATACGTACTTCCTTTCCTTTAACGCATTCGCCTTTGAATGCCTTGTTACCCTCGTTTGCTGGCTGACTGCCCGAGTTAGTTCGCTTCGCATAAGCGTAAACAGCGCCAGATACGAATTAGCACTCTCACTTGAAGAGTGCTAACACAGACTATACTAACAACTTTTATCGTGATTTCAAGAAGCCATTGAGAAAATGTACGTATCGGTAACTCAGATTCACAAAACCGTCATTCCGCACACAACTTTTGCATAAACCCTGAAGCTAATCGTAGAACTTTGCCTCTGGGAAAGGGGGTTCGACGGCGCGCTTGAACGCGTAGGAGTTCGTGCGACGGATCGCGTAGGCCACTTCTTCAGGATCGAAGCCTGCTGCAACGATCTCTTCGGCAGGCTTGCCCTGCTCGAAGTGAGCGATCAGGATCTGGTCGAGCGTGGCGTAATCGATGCCGAGCGCCTTCTCGTCTTCAGCGCCTGGTGAGAGCTCTGCGCTGGGCGGCTTCGTGATGATGTGCTCAGGAATGGGCGGGACCTTGCCTTCTGCAGCCGCACGCTCGTTCACCCAGCGAGAAAGCGCAAACACATCGGTCTTGTACAGGCCCCCGATGGGAGCGAACGCACCTGATGTATCGCCGTAGAGCGTCGAGAAGCCCATGGCTGCTTCGCTCTTGTTGCCCGTGTTCACCATCATCCAGCCAAAAGCATTGGAAAGCGCCATCAAACACACCATGCGGCAACGCGCCTGCGTGTTCTCTGAAGCAAGGCCAGAAAGCTTACCGCCTGCTGCTGGTTCAAGTGCCGCCACGAATGCTTCGTAGGGGCCAATGATCGAAATGGCTTCGGTCTTGATGCCAAGATTCGCGCCGAGCTCTTCAGCATCGATGAGCGAATGATCAGTTGAATAGGGACCGGGCAACATGTAGGCATGAACGCAGTCGGCACCAAACGCATCGACACACATGACCGCCACGAGTGCCGAATCGATGCCGCCGGAAAGGCCGAGCACTACCTCGTTGAATCCCGCCTGCTGCGCATAATCTTTCAGCGCCTGCACGCTTAAGGTGTACTTCTGCTCCAGATCCATGATGGCCTCTTCCCTCGATCGGTATTCAAGAACGCTCGTTTTGGGTTCACTCGGTTCGCGCTCTCAAAAGCAGCGTGCCTTCAAGAGCTTCCGCATCTGAGCGTGTTCGAGCTGAGTTCCCATGCGTTTTAGAGCGAGCGGATCGGATCAGCGAGCCACTCTGCCCACGCATCAACGCCTTTACCATTTGTAGCAGACATCGGGAAGATGGGAGCCGTAGGATTCAGATTTTTAATGTGTTCGTAAAAGAGCTCTTCATCGAAATTGAAGACCGGAGCCGTGTCGATCTTGTTGAGCACGATAGCGGATGCTGCCTGGAACACGCCTGGGTACTTGAGTGGCTTATCATCGCCTTCTGGGACCGAAAGGATCATGGCCTTCATGCTCTCGCCCAGGTCGAAATCGGTCGGGCAGACCAAGTTGCCCACGTTCTCGATGATGATGAGATCGAGGTTGTCCAGATCGAGCACATCCACCGCACGACGGATCATCGCGCTTTCCAAATGGCACGCGCCACCGGTGTTGATCTGCACCGCAGCGATGCCCTGGCTCTTGATCTTCTCTGAATCGACCGAAGAAGCGATGTCGCCTTCGATGACCGCGATGTTGAATTCATCGCGCAGCGCTTCGATGGTGGCCAAGATCGTAGAGGTCTTGCCTGAACCGGGAGAAGCAAGCAGATCAAGCACGAATACCTTCTTCTCGCGAAATAGCTCGCGGTTTTCATCCGCAAGACGGTCGTTCTTATCAAGAATCGGTTTATGGAGATCGATCTGCATAGCATTACTCCTTTTCGTGTTCGGATCCGACCGCTTGGTCGGCTTCACTGCCCTCGTTTTCCTGAGTGGGCTTGGTAGTATCGTCTTCTTCATCAGACAAGTCAACTTCGATGGAGGAGATCTGCAGCTCCTTGCCTTCGAGCAACTGCAAGAAGGGGCTGCCGCATTCCGGGCAGAGCATATGAAAGCGATCATGCGTGAATTCGTGACCACACTGCGTACAGATGCTCTTCGGCTGGATCATCTCCACCTCGAGCGTGGCACCTTCGAAATAATCGTTGTTCTCCGCTAAAGCCTCGAATGCGAACTGGAGCGCGTCTTCGATCGCTTCGGTCATGACGCCCACCTGAAGCGAGACCTTGAGCACGCGCTCAGCCCCTGCCTCGCGCGCAACGCTCTCGACTGACTCCATAACTCCTGTCATAATGCCCAGTTCGTGCATTATTCGCCCTTGTTCGACTTGTCTGCTGCTGCGCTGGTAGGCTGGCTCGATGCAGGATTGACTGCATCAGCCGTTGCGCGCGCAGGTTTCTTCGCAGGAGCGAGCTCATCTTCGCTTCCCCAAAGGTGCTCGTCGAAATCGCGTTTGAGCTGGCGCAATTCCTCGCGCGCTTCTTCTGCTTCTTTTGCCTCGATCTCGGCACGCTCCGCTTTGGTCTTTGCGCGCTTGCGCAATGCGATGCGGGCCACGAGCAGACTTGCTTCATAGAGCAAAACGAGCGCGGCGAACATGAGGCCCATCGTTACCGGCGAAGCATCCGGCGTGACCATGGCCGCGAATATGAGCAGGCCGATATAGACGTATCGCCAGCTCTTGCGCAGCTTATCGTAGGAGATGATATTGAACATGACCAGATAGAACACGATAAGGGGCAGCTCGAAACCGAAGCCGAAGCCGATCTCGAACTTGATGATGATATCGACCCACCTGCTTGCCTCGGGCATGATGGTCGCGAAGCCTGATGCCTGATCGGTGAGCCATTCGAACGCCGGTGGCAAGATGATGAGGTAGCAGAAGATCGTACCAAGGATGAACAGCCCCACACCCGCGATGAAGGTCGGCACGAACCATTTGCGCTCTTTCGGTTTGAGCGCAGGCAGGAAGAATGCCAGGATCTGCCAGAGGATGAACGGAGCCGTGGCCACGAGCGAAGCCCAGAACGCGATCTGGAAACGCAAACCGAATGCGTCGAACGCACCGAACACATTCAAGAGAACCTGTCCGTCTTCGTTAGCCGGAAGGTATTCCGCAACTGGCATGAGCATGAACTGTGCAATAGTGGGAGTTGCCAGATAGAAGATGAGGCACGAAACGAGCAGCACCACCACGATGCGCACAAGACGCATGCGCAGTTCGCCAAGATGCTCCATGAGCGACATGCGCGCTGGTCCGATAGGCATGCTAAGCTTCACCTCCCGCGGAAGAGGAAGGTTCAGATCCAGCCTCTTGTTTAGGCTGGGTTGCCTGAGATTGATCTGCCTGAGGCTTGGTTGCTTGGGGCTGCGCTGCCTTGTTGGAGGTGGAAGCAGGCTTCTGCTCGCGTACGAATTCCTTGTTCAGCGGCACATTACCGTAGAGTTCGTCGGCCGAAGGCTTCTTCGCCTGCTCTTCTACTTTCTTGGCAGCTTCGGCTTTCATCTTCTGACGGTTCGCATCGATGTCTGCCTGCTTTTTCGCATCGACTTCAGCGCGCTTCTTCATCTCCGCGCGTTCACGATCATAGCGCGCTTTACGCTCAGCAAAGGTCTCTTCATGTTCGCTACGAGCGACCTTTTCTTTCACCTTGCCATGCGCACGGTCGATAGCACGCGCTGGATTCTTGAAGGGCTCTTCCGCATTGGGGTCGAACACCTCTTCGCGAATAACGTCATCCATCTCATCTTTTGCTTTTTTGAATTTATTGACGGCCATGCCGATAGTCTTGGCGATCTCCGGTAGCTTATCAGGCCCGAAGATCAGAAAGCCAAAGAGGAGTATGAGGAAAAACTCAAATCCACCGATACCAAACAAGACGAGGCCTCTTATCTTTTACCAAAACCGCCGGCGCTCTTACGAGTTGCCGCCGAGGAACATTAACCCAACCGTTGGGATCGAAAGAGCGAGAACCAAAATGACGCATACGATGATGATGCCGACACGCTTCAAAAACTCTTTGCGTGCCTGCGCTTCTTTTTGGCGACGCGCACGTTCAAGCGCGGCCTGGCGACGCTCTTCAGCCTGTTTAGCGCTTATCTTCTGCTTTTTTCCAGCCATTTCGATACATCACTTTCCTACGATCACGCTCACTTTACCCTACCGCTTGACCACGCGTAGGCTCGATTCGGTGTGATGTAGCCATTCGTAGCGAAGAGGATAGGGTTGGTCGCTTTGGCGCGTGAGAATTAATCTTGGTCGGGCCTGAGCGCGTTGCGAATGCTCAAAACACGTCCGATATTGCGTGCAACATCGGTGCTGTCAACATGCCATTGACCACGCTCGAAGAGAACGTCTCCATCGACCATGGTCATCATAATATCGCTGTTAGAAGCTGAGCTTAACAGCGTGAAGATCGGGTCGTTCGCTGAAGTTTGATGCGCACCGGCGAAGTCGATCGCGATGATGTCCGCCTGCTTGCCCACCTCGAGCGAGCCCACCTTGTCTTCGATAC
>CABQIW010000030.1 GCA_902464295.1 uncultured Eggerthella sp. | reverse complement strand
CTTGTTGCGGTAGCCCAACTGGCGTTTCGAAGGCTGCACTTCACCCACCAGTGCCTCAGCCGCCGCGCGATCCTTGCCGCCGATGCGCACCAGCTGCTCGACCACATTCGCCCGCTTGGCTGTGAGCTGCTCCTCATACGCAACCTGCATCCAGGGGCAGCCTCCGCACACGGCATAATAGGGGCAGGCAGGCTTCACGCGTGCGGCGCTTGGCCGAACGACCTCGACGATCTTCGCTTCGCAGAAGCGCTTAGCATCCTTCGTGATGTCCACCGAGACCACATCGCCCGGCACGCCCGCACCAACAAACACGGTTTTTCCAGAACTGAGACGACCGACCGCAGCCGCTCCTTGTGTAAGCCCAGTTAATTCAATGATTTCGCTCACGGACGAATCAACCCTCATATCTAATGTAGCTACGCAGAAATTTACCAAGACCTATAATATCGTATAATATAAAGCGTAATGCCCTCTTAGCTCAGGGGATAGAGCGTCTGCCTCCGGAGCAGAAAGCCGCAGGTTCGAATCCTGTAGAGGGCACCACGTTTTGTCGTAGTAGGCAGGAGAATATATGGCACTCTACACGCCAGAATATAAGCCAACAGGAAAAGAAGTGGCTATCATCAAGACTTCTCAGGGAACCATTCGGGTCGAGCTCGATGGCGAAGGTGCCCCCATCCACGTTGGCAATTTCGTCGAACTCGCGCAAAAGGGCTTCTACGATAATCTGAAATTCCATCGCTACGTGCCGGGTTTCGTCATTCAAGGTGGCGACCCTAACACGCGTGATCTCGATTCCGAACAGGTGAAAGCCGCTGAAGGCAATCCGTTCGCTGGTCTTGGCACGGGCGGTCCGGGCTACACCATCAAAGAGGAATTCTCCACGAACCCGAATAACGAGCACCTCGATGGCACGCTCGCTATGGCTCGTTCACAGGATCCGAACTCGGCTGGTTCGCAGTTCTACCTCTGCCTTGGTCCGCAGCCATTCCTCGATTCAGGCTACACGGTGTTCGGCCAGACCGTCGATGGGCTCGATGTCGTCTCCAAGCTTCGCGTGGGAGATGTGATCGAAACGATCATGATCGAAAACGCGGCTAGTAGGGCTTAACTATGAACAATGATCTGTTCCAACAGGCGCGCAGTGCCTATGTCGAGAAGGACTATGAAACCGCGCTCGCAGATTTCACCGAGTGTCTCAAGGACACCTCGGTTGCGCTCGCGCCCGGCGAAATCGGTCTTCTCTATCATCAGATTGGCAATTGCCTGGTAAAACTTCACGATCCCAACGAAGCGATCCATGCCTATTCGCAGGCTTTGCATGACAATGCCTACGACGCGCTCGGCTCGGTTGCCTATAACCTTGGCACGGTCTATGCTTCGCAGCTCGATTACGAAGACGCGATCCCGTTCTTCGCTGAGGCACTTGAGGATCCGAAGTACAAGACGGGCTACAAAGCCTATATGGGGCTCGGCAACGCTTACTTGAAGCTTGGCAAATCAGCGGAAGCAGGCGCGTCGTTCCGCTCTGCGGCGCTCGATGAATCCAACCCTGATCCCACCAAAGCGCTCTTGAACTTGGGCGTGTGCTTCATGGCGCTCGATCGTCCGATGGATGCGATCGCTTCATATGAGAGCGCGCTTCAGTTCGATATGACTCCCGCCACCCGCAATAAGCTGTTCGCGAACATGGGTCAGGCGTATGTCGCCGCAGGCAAGATGGCAAAAGCAGTGAAGGCGTTCGAGTCGGCCCTCGCCGATCAGACGTACGTTTTCAACGATGCAGCTAATGTGGATTACCAGCGCGCGATCCAAGCGGTGGCCTCAGGCATTACTGAAGAAGAGCATGCTCCTGAGCCAGAAGAGAAAGATCTTTCGGGGCTCGATGTTTCGGGCAGTGCGGTTCCGTTCGACGTGGCAGACGACCGCGAGCATCTTGCTGAAGCGGGCACGATGGTGCTCTCTTCGCACGACATCAACGATCAGGTCGATGCGTATGGCAACCCGTATGACACGAACTTCTTCAACGAAAACGATGTGCGCCTGCAAGACTGGGCGCACTCGGCTACGAAGAAGAAGCGTAAGAAGGGCATCGTTATCGCCATCATCGTTATCATCATCGTAGCTGCGCTCGTTGGTGGGGCAGCCTACGTGGTCACGCAGGGCTTCGGCATTCCTACGAAGCAGGATGTCATCACGGAGCTCTTCGCTGATCCTACGAATGAAGAGGTGCTCAGTGGCGATCTGGACGATACGAAGCGTGCTCGCATCGCGGATGCCATTGAGGCAGGTTCTTCAGTCCAGATCGTGGGCGAGGTAAACGACCTTACCACCGCGAAGGTCTATGTGGATGCCACCACCCCTGAAGGTGGTACGGTGCCCTATGAGGTCTCGCTCGTGCGCGATGGCGTTGGCTGGAAGATCACCGGAGCAACGCTCTATTTCACCTCTCAGCATTAAATGAGCGAAGATGGGATCTCGGATTTGCCGGGTTCTATTCGTGCAATCAGCTTTGGAAACCTTGAATGAAAGGAAATCATACATGGCAATGGAAAAGACCTACATTATGATCAAGCCCGATGGTGTTGCTAATGGTCACATTGGTGAGATCATCAATCGCTTCGAGCGTGCTGGCCTTAAGATCGAGCGCATGGAGCTCGGTAACGTCACGCCCGAGCAGGCTGCAGCGAACTATCAGGAGCACGAAGGCAAGCCCTTCTACGATGGCCTCATCACCTATATCACTTCCGGCCCGGTCGTGAAGATGATCATCTCTGGTGATGGTGCGGTGCTGAAGTGCCGTTCGCTCATGGGTGCCACTAATCCAGCTGAGGCAGCCCCCGGCACGATCCGTGGTGACTTCGGCCTGATTATGGACGAAAATGTAATCCACGGTTCTGACTCGGTCGCATCGGCCGAGCGCGAGATGGCGATCTTCTTCGCGTAAGTCTCGCCCGTGCGCAACCCTGCGCAACACTGCTCGTGAGGCTGCTTACGAAAGGAAGCGTACATGCTCTATCGTGTTATCGATGCAGACAAGCTTTCTTCACTCGTTCGTGGTTTCATGAATGATTATGAAGTCATAGCCCCGGTCAAACGCGACCAGGGCTATGTTTTTGCCGTCATCCATGATCCCGATGAAGTGGAGTTCGACTACACCACCACGATCGCTTCACCTAAGAAATTCTTCCTCCCTTCAGAAGAAGTGCTCATGCGCTTCGATGCAGAGGAGAATGAGGTCACTGATTTCGCGATCGATCTTAAGCCGCGCGTGCTCTTCGGCGTGCATCCGTGCGACATCAATGCGCTCAATCGGCTCGATCTGGTGTACAAAGACTGCGCGTATCCCGATCCCTACTACACGAAGCGGCGCGAGAACACGCTCATCGTGGGCTTGGGCTGCATGCCGGGACCTGCGTGCTTCTGCAACCTGTGCGGCACCGATGAGGCGCGCATGGGTACCGATATGTTCCTGCAGAGGATCGGCGATAAGTACCTCGTCTCGCTTGCCGGCGTTGAGGCAGCCAGCGTGCTCGAAGCATCGTGCGATCCTAAGCATGCAACCGACGAAGACCGTCGCGAATTCCGCCGCGTAACGCGCCAGCGCGAAGAGAGCTTCAACACCAACATCCCGCATGTGCAAGAGGTTGCCATGATGATGGACGTGTTCCATCGCGATGAATTCTGGACCGAGATGGGCGAGCGCTGTCAATCGTGCAGTGCCTGCAGTGCAGTCTGTCCTACCTGTTTCTGCTTCGATATCTATGACGAGCTCGACCCCGATGGCAAGCACGGCAGTCGCATCCGCGTGTGGGATTCGTGCACCTCGCCTGAGTTCGCGCTCGTTGCAGGTGGCCATAACTTCCGCGACACGAATCGCAAGCGTGTGCGCCATCGTTTCTATCACAAGCTCAACGGCTTCACGGGCAGCCACGATTACCAGCTCTGCGTTGGATGTGGTCGCTGCGTGTATGCCTGCAAGGCCAACATCAATCCGATCGAGGTTTTGAAGTTCTTCGACCGCAAGGGGGCTGAGGCAGATGGAGAGTAAACGTCGCACAGCGCCCACTAAGCTCGCGGTCAAAGGGCACTACAACTACAAAGCACCGCTCGATGGCGCAGAGATGATGGCGGCGAATCCGTATCGTCCGTGGTCGGCGCGCATCACGTCCATGACACCGCTCACGGAAAAGGAGACGCTGTTCGAGCTGCGCCTTATCGATGATCGCATCCGTGATGCATTCCACCACAAGCCTGGGCAATTCGTATGCGTGAGCGTCTTCGGCGTGGGCGAGGTTCCCATCTCCATCTCATCGTCGCCTTCGAAGAGCGGTTTCATCGAGATCTGCGTACGTCGTGCGGGTGATGTTACGAGCGCGCTTCATAACATGCAGTGTGGCGATATCGTGGGGCTGCGCGGCCCGTATGGCCACCCTTTCCCGTTCGAAGACATGAAGGGGCACGACATCCTGCTCGTGGCAGGCGGTCTTGGCATCGCGCCTTTGCGTTCGCTGATCAATAACATCCACGACGAACGCTCCGAATTCGGCAACGTCACGATCATCTATGGCTCACGCAGCCCGGAAGAGATCATGTTCCGCGAGCAGTTCGAGATGTGGAGCCATCGGCCCGATTTCGATTTCTACCTCACGATCGATAAGCCCCATCCCGATTGGAAGGGCAACGTCGGCCTGGTCACTGAAGCTTTCAAAGATCTCGAGGTCGATCCCGATAACACCTATGGTGCCATCTGCGGGCCGCCGGTGATGTATCGCTTCGTGGTCGAAGAGATGGCAAAGAAGGGCATCAGCTATGATCGCATCTTCATGTCGTTCGAGCGTCACATGAAGTGCGGTATGGGTCGCTGCGGACACTGCCAGATCGGACATCAATACGTTTGCTTCGATGGACCGGTGTTCAATTATTGGGAAGCCAAGAACATCCAGGGGTCGATGTAATATGGAAAAGCAACCCCTGTCCTCATCCTGCGCCGAACAGAAGCCGCTGCGCGTCGTGGTCGTGGGCCTGGCGAGCTGCTTCGGTTGTCAGCTGCAGATCACCAATCAAGAGCATTTCCTCACCGACATCCTCGGGCGCATCGATCTTGAATACTGGCAACTTGCTTCGAGCGAACCGATGCCAGAAGAGTTCGATATCGCGATCATCGAGGGCGCGGTGACCACCGAAGAAGCCATCGAGCAGGTCAAACAACTGCGCGAAAAGGCGGAGATCGTCATCACGATCGGAGCATGCGCACATACTGCCGGTATTCCTGGCATGGCAGCGCAAGGTTTCGAGGGGCGCATTGGGGAAGTCTACGACACGCTTCCCGAGGCGTGCGGCACCGTGATCGAACCGCGTGCGGTGAAGGATGTCATCGATGTCGATTATGCAGTGCTCTCTTGTCCGATCGATTTCTACGAGTTCGCGCAAGTGCTCAGCGCGGCATTGCATGGTTCGAACCGCCATCGCCGCTCCACGACGATGTGCGCCGAATGCAAACGCCAAGAGAATATCTGTTTTTATCCGCGTGGCGAGATCTGTTTGGGCATGGTGACCAACGGTGGTTGCATGGCGCGCTGCCCGAGCTTGGGAAGACCCTGCATGGGATGCCGCGGTCTTTCACCGAAGGCTAACCTCGCATCAGCACGTAAAGCGGTCGAGCGTTTCGGGCTTTCTCCTGAAGAGTTCGATCGCAAGCTTACGATCTTCAACCAAACCAATCCGCTCATTGCCCCAGAAGACAAGGAGTCACATGACACGCTCCCAGCTTAATATCGATCATGTCGCGCGTGTCGAGGGCCATGGCAATGTGCACGTGGTCATCGAAGACGACGTGGTGAAGACCGTTGAGATGAACATCGTCGAGCCAGCGCGCCTGTTCGAGAGCATGGTGCGCGGGCAGAGTTATAAGGATTGCTCCTACATCTCTTCGCGCATCTGCGGCATCTGCTCGCCGAGCCATTGCGTGACCGACCTTAAAGCGGTCGAGGATGCGTTCGGCATCGAAGTCTCGCCGCGCACGAAGATGCTGCGCGAGTTGCTCGTGTATGGCTCCTACCTGCAGAATCATGCCTCCCACCTCTTCGTGTTCGTCGTGCCCGATTTCGTGGGCGAAGAAAGCGTATTCCCGCTTGCGCAATCAGACCCTGAACTGTTCAATCAGGCACTCGATTTGAAGAAGCTCGGCAATGATCTTTGCACGCTCGTAGGTGGTCGCTCGATTCATCCCATCACGGCGGTGGTGGGCGGTTTCACGCACGAGATCAGCGCGCAGGAATACCTTGAGCTTGCCGATCGACTCGAAGCGGCTATCCCGTTCGCGAAAGCGACGGTTGATCTGTTCTCTTCGTTCCGCATCACCGAGATCCATACCGCTTCCGATCTTTTGGCTATGGTCGAGGACGATTACTACCCGGTGCAGTCTTCGAACACGCTCGAGCTCATCGACGAGCACGTTCGCTTCGATGCGCATGATTTCGAGTCGTACCTTGAAGAATATGAAGTGCCGCATTCTGGTGCGCTCTTCACACGCGTGAAAGCAACGGGTAAGCCCGTCTTCACCTCGGCGCTCTCTCGTTTGAACGCTTCGTGGGATCATCTTTCGCAAGAGGCGAAGTTCGCTTCTGCAAAGGCGGGTCTTCGTCCTGAAGAGAAGAACCCCATGAAGAACAATCTGGCGCAAGCTATCGAGATCTTAGATGCGCTCATCCGCTGCGCGGGGATCTGCCGTGAATTGGCGAAGGGGGAGGGCGATTCGAAGCCGGTTCCCTTCGAAGTGCGTGCTGGTGTAGGCGTGGGCATGAGCGAAGCGCCGCGCGGTGTGGTCTTCCATAAGCTCGAGTTCGACGATGAAGGCCGCGTTCTGCATGCTTCTATCATCACGCCAACGTCCCAGAATCTCGCTTCGCTTGAAGCCGATACGCGTCACCTGGTCGAAGTGCTCGTTGAAGCAGGCCTCGACGAAGGCTACATCCGCTCTGAGATCGCCAAGCTCGTCCGTGCCTACGACCCGTGCCTTTCCTGTAGCGTTCATTAAGCTCCACTCATGCACCGTGTCCTTTTGCGTACGCGGTGCCTATGATAGAATCGAAAGCTGCACGATAAAGACCGTGAGGAACACGCATGTCCTTTTTTGATTTTATCCAGAGCGCTTCGTCGTCATCGTCATACGATATGGCGATCGACCTCGGAACTGCAAATACGCTTGTTGGCATAAGCGGGCAAGGGGTCGTGATCAACGAGCCTTCCGTTGTGGCCATCGAGCGCAGCACGCATCGCGTTCTGGCTGTTGGTCATGAAGCGAAGAACATGATCAACCACACTCCCGATACCTTCTCCGCCGAACATCCTCTCCACGATGGCGTGGTTTCCGACTACGACATCACCGAGGCCATGATCTCGGCGTTCATCAACAAGGCGGCTCCGCGTCGCTATCCTTGGCAGCCCAAGCCGCGCATCGTCGTGTGCATCCCTTGCGGTGCAACGTCGGTCGAGAAGCGCGCGGTGTTCGAGGCCACCATCCAGGCGGGCGCACGTCAGGCATACCTCATCGAAGAGCCCATGGCTGCTGCGATGGGTGCCGATCTGCCCGTTACCGAACCTACGGGTTCGATGGTCGTCGATATCGGCGGTGGCACCACTGAAGTGGCGGTCATCTCGCTCGGCGGCATCGTTACGTCCTCTTCGCTTCGTTTGGCAGGCAATCGCCTCGATGAGGCTATCGCCATGCATCTGCGCGATCTCTTGGGCATCAAGATCGGTGAGCGTACGGCAGAGGTCATCAAGATCAAGATCGGTTCCATCCTTCCCTTCGAAGATGGACGCGAACGTGACATGATCATCTCTGGCCAGGATGTGCTCACTGAGCAGCCTAAAGAGGTCACGATCCAATCTGAAGATGTGCGTGAGGCGCTCCAGGAACCCATCGACGAGATGGTCGTTCACATCAAGGAGACCTTCAAGAAGACCAACCCCGACCTGGCATCGGACATCATCTCCAACGGCATCCTGCTCACCGGTGGTGGTGGCTTGCTCTCAGGTCTTGACCGCTATCTCACCAACAAGCTCGAGATTCCGGTCTGGACGAGCGAAACCGCTCTTACCAACGTGGTAACCGGCTGTTTGAAGGTTCTCGAAACGCCCGCCGCTCTCAAACAGATATTGATGCGTTCGAAATAGGAGCTCATCTAGCACATGGCCCTGAAGATCAAGAACAATCCAGTGCAGTTCGGTGGCCATCTAGGAGGAAGAACACTCCTGATCGTTCTCCTTGTGGTCTCCCTTATTCTCTTCGTTGCCTATGCTCGTGAAAGCGAGGAAGGACCGATCCATACGCTGCAAAACGCCACCTCTTCTTTGGTGACGCCGCTCACGGCGGTCGGTACCACGGTGGGGTCACTTGCGGTCTCTGGATCGATGTCGGTCGAAGATCTCACTGCATCCGATGCCTCTTACAATCAGCTCAAAGAGAACAATGCCCGTCTTTCGCAGATGGTCGTTGAACTTGAGGAATACCGCCAAGAAGCAGCACGCTTAGAATCGCTCATCGGGCTTGCCGATGCTTATGGCTTCACCTCCATCGCCGCGCGCGTAGTTGGCTATTCTACCGATTCCTATAATCGCTCCATCACGCTCGATGCGGGCAGTGCATCAGGTATCAAGAACGGCATGCCGGTCATGGGCGCCACGGGTGTTATCGGTCAGGTGATCTCGACCACGCCCGTTACGTGCGATGTTCGCTTGCTTACTGATCCGCAAAGTGGCGTTTCGGTGCTCGTGCAGTCGTCTCGCGCTGAAGGCATCTTGCGCGGCTCGGTCGAAGGCACGCTCTACCTCGAAGGCATCGACGACAATGTTGAGATCAAAGAGGGAGATGTCGTTATCACTTCCGGCCTTGGTGGCGGCTATTATCGTGGTCTGGTAGTGGGCATGATCACCAAGATTGAGCAGCGTCCCGGCAGTGCGTCGCGTACGATCGTGGTCACGCCGAATGCGTCGTTCAACAACATCTCTGAAGCGCTCGTCGTTATCAGTATGGGCGATGCCAACGCTGCGGATAACGAAGCGATCGTGCGGGCTGTTGATCCTCAAACGCTTGCGAGCCGCAGGGCAGCAAACGGGGATAACGGGGATCAGCAGGGTAGTGGTCAGTCTTCGGGCGGATCGTCTGAACCGAACCAAGAAGGAGGGGAGTAGCTCATGCGTGAAAAGCTCGTTCCTCTCGTCTCTGCGGCCGTGGTCGTCTTGCTGCAGGTCGTAGTCGCGCCTGTCATCGCCATCTATTCGGTCGTTCCGAATTTCATCGTTGCCTTCGTGATCGTGCTTTCGATCGTGCGCCGCGAAGACACCACCTATGTCTATGCCTTTGTGATGGGTATCATATCGGACCTGTTCACGAAGGTTCCCTTCGGGCTCACGCCGCTTCTGCTGCTCATCATCTCATTTGCGCTCTCGCGTGTGTTCGAGGTTCTCGATAAATCGAGCATCGCCATGGTGCTCGTCTCGTGCGCGGTATCGCTTTTGTTCTACGAGATGATCGTCGTTATCGTGCAGCTTGTTCTGGGGTATCCGGCGGCGTTCTTCGATCTGATCGCAGCGCGCGCTCTTCCGGCAACTATCTTCAACCTTATTCTGTGTGTTCTTCTCTATTTGGTGGCGCGCAAATTCCCTGATGTTTCGTCGGGCAATGAAGCGTGGACGGTGGATAAAAAACAACGTTTCCGCTAAGGGGTACGTGCCATGCTCGCCACTATCGTTGTCGTTGTCATATCGCTCGTTCTTATCGCTATTGCGCTCGTGGTGTTCTTCCGCTGGCGTTCGTCCACTTCGCATGTGCGCATGCGCAACAAGATGGGTGTACGCTCCATCTCTTCCGTGGGTATTTCAGCGCAAGCTCCGAAGGTCGATGGCGCAAGCATCGGTAACACTTCCTATTCTGCGACGGGCACCACCTCCTCGGGTACATCCAATGCTCAGCGCAATCGTTTCCTTGCGGTCGGTGTCATCGTTGCGGCCGCTTTTAGCGCGCTTGCCGTGAAGCTTTTCGGCTTACAGGTGGTGAGTTCGGCGAGCTACCAGCGCGAAGCTGAATCGAATCTCTACACCACCGTGCGCACTCCCGCGCCGCGTGGGGTGATCTATGATCGTGATGGCGTGCCTCTGGTAACGAATCGTCAGGTACAGACCGTGCTTGCCGATGCTGATGTTGCGAACAACACGAATGTTATCTTGCGTCTGTCGGCACTGTTGGGCATTCCCTACGATGTGGTGCGCGCGCGCATCCTCGATGCCTCCACGGGTGCGCAATCGCAGCGCGTGGTCGCAAAGGACGTGCGTTTGCGCGACGTGGCCTACATCAATGAACACCGCGACGCCTTTCCTGGCATATCCACCCAAATTCGTTCCGATCGCATCTATCCTTACGGCGCCCTTGCCGCTCATGTGCTCGGCTACACGGGTGCTTCTTCGACAGAAGATCTGAAGAACGTTGCTGAAGGGCGCGATATCGAGATGGGTGATGCGGTCGGCAAGGCAGGCATCGAGCAGTCGTATGACGACGTGCTTGCTGGCGACCATGGTCAGCGCACGTTCATCACCGATGCTTCCGGCGAGATCCAGCAGGTCGTGAGCGAATCCGATCCTGCCAAGGGCAACGATATCTATCTCACGATCGCCGCTCCGGTTCAATATGTCGCTGATACAGCGTTGCGCGAGCTCGTGCAGGGCGGAACAGGAACCGCGGCATCGCTCGTGTGCATCGATGTGAAGACGGGTGGCGTGCTCGCTATGGCGAACTATCCGTCCTATGAGCCTGAACACTTCATCGGTGGTATCTCGCAAGACATGTGGGATGCTTATCAAACCGAAGAATCTCACTATCCGCTCATGAACCGTGCGATCGCGGGCACATATCCTGCAGCTTCGTGCTTCAAGGCGTTTACGGGTCTTGCGGGCCTTACCTACGGGTTCGCCGATGCGACCAAGGCGTGGAATTGCACGGGTACCTGGACGGGGTTCGGTGAAGAGTACCCGCAGAAATGTTGGGAGCACAGTGGCCATGGCTGGCTTACGTTCCGTGAAGGCATCGTGGTTTCTTGCGACGTCGTGTTCTACGAGATCGCACGCGACTTCTACAATGCTCGCAATGCGATCGGCGATGAGGCCATGCAGGACTTCATCAAGGAATTCGGCTATTCGGCGCTCACGAATATCGATCTGGCAGGCGAGGCGCAGGGGCGTATTCCCACGCCTGAATGGAAGTCGGACTACTTCCGCGATGTTCCTACCGAAGCACAGTGGCTCCCTGGCGATATTTCGAATATGGCCATCGGTCAGGGCTATGTACTCGTCACGCCCCTGCAAGTCGCGCGCGGCTATGCAGCAGTGGCAACGGGCAAGCTTCTGCAGCCGCACCTGCTAAAAGAAGTGCGCAACTCTGCTGGCGATGTGGTGGTCGAGGCGCCTGTGGTCGAAAACGCTACTCCCGATGTGAGCGAAGCGAACTATCAGATCGTGCGCGATGCTCTGCGTGGTGTTGCGACGGAGAATCGCGATGTCTCAAACGATTTTTCGCGTTACGATTTCACCTTCGCTGCCAAGACTGGTACGGCTGAAGTTGCAGGCAAGCAGGACTTTGCGTGGTTCGCTTGTTATGCCCCTTATGAAGATCCGCGCTTCGCGCTTGCACTCTGTATCGAAGAAGGCGGTTCGGGTGGTGCGGTGGCATCGCCGGTGGCCGCGCGCGTGATGAAGGCGGCGATCGACTATTCCAACGGTGTTACCATCGACTACGAGAAGATCTCAGTAGGCACACCAGGTAAGACGCAGCAGGCAGGGGGTGAATCGAATGAGTGAAATGGTTGAGATCAATTCCGTGCAACCGCGAGACCCAGAGTTAGCTAAGACCTTCAAGTCGCATCGGTTCAAGTACTTCAATCTGCCCTTTGTTGCCTGTTTTGTAGCGCTCGTTGTCTATGGACTTATCGTGCAATTCTCGGCTACCTCTGCCGATTCCGACTTCAACTTCACCACCCAAGTGGTGGGCGTGGTCATCGGCATCGTGCTCTTCGTGCTCGTGAGTCGCTTCGATTACCGTGCGCTTTCAGGTTTCACGACCTTCTTCGTGGTGATCAACGTTATCTTGCTGCTCTCGCCTCACTTGCCCTTCATCGGAAGGGAAGTGAACGGCGCGAATTCATGGATCCGCATTGGCGGTTTCAGTATGCAGCCTGGTGAGTTCGCAAAGATCACGGTGGTGCTTTTAGCGGCAAGCATTATGTCGCGCTATGGTGGACGCCTCGATGACCTGCGCGAATACCTTAAGGCGCTCGGCATCTTGGCTATCCCGTTCATCTGTGTCATGACTCAGCCCGACATGGGAACGGGTTTGGTATATCTCTGCATCGCCGCATTCGCGCTCATCATCGGCGGGGCTAATTGGCGCTTTTTGGTGGCGACCGCTGCCATTCTTGCGGCGCTGGTAGTGGGCGTGTTCATGCTCGATCCGATCCTCGATGGGCTCTTCGGCAGCGATGTGCTGCTTAAGGATTACCAGCGCAGTCGCTTGCTCGTATTCATGGACTCGAGCTACGACCTCTCTGGCGATGGTTATAACTTGCAGCAGGCGAAGATCGCTATCGGCTCGGGCGGCTTCTTCGGCAAGGGCTTCATGCAAGCAACGCAGTCTTCGCTCGGCTTCTTGCCGGAAGCACCGACCGACTTCGTATTCTGCGTGCTCGCTGAAGAGTTCGGTTTCGTGGGTGCGCTTCTTCTGCTGGCGCTCTATCTCGGACTTATCGTGACGAGCATTCGCGTTGCGCGCAATGCGCCCGATCTTTTCGGTACGATCATCGTCGTGTGTATCGTGGGTATGTGGGTATTTCAGATCCTTGAGAACATTGGCATGGACGTGGGGCTCATGCCCATTACGGGCATTCCGTTACCATTTATTAGTTACGGTTCATCTTTCATGCTGGTAAACTTTGTAATGTTGGGGCTCATCAATTCCATTTGGGCGCACAGCGAAAAGGCACCGCAATAACCAGCGCGCTGCCAGGAGGGGGAAAGCATGTTCGATTTCAAATCGATCGATATCAAATCACTGATCACCGAAGCGCTCGATATCGAGCGTGCGCGTAAGACTGTCGTTTCTGTTCAAGTTCTGCTCGACGAAACTGCTTCTCCTGAGTTCCAGGTGTTCGTGCGTTCGGGTTTTAGCTCATCTTCGGTGAATTCACGCCTGACCGTGGGTTATTATCCTTCGCAGGATATCTCCGTTATGGAAGGCACCGATCTGGTGGTCATGGCGGCAGGCCAGACTTCGGAGACTGGCGCGATCGCGGCAACTATCCGTCAAGCAGATATCCCGGTGCTCGTTATCGCCGAGCACGGCAATCAGGTCATCCAGAGTGCGAAGGATGCGGGTCGTCCGCTTCCGAGCGATGCGCTTATCTCGCTTCCCGCAGGGCAGCCACTCGACGAAGAGATCAAGGGCAAACTTGCCGACAAGATCGGTTCATGGATCATCGATCACGATCGCGAGAAGCGCTTGTCGTTCTCGCTGGCCTATCCGTTCGTTCGTCGTCCGCTTGCACAAGATGCGATTCAGCTCACCGCTGCGCAGAATGCCGGCATTGGCGTGCTCGTATTCGTTCCTGGTGCCGATCTGCCCGTTATGACGCTCAACCAGATCAAGATGGTGCTTCAGATCGCAGCAGCGTATGGCGAACCGCTCGATAAGGATCGCATCAAGGAGATCATTCCTACCATCGCTGGTGCACTCGTGTGCCGCGGTATCGCGCGCAAGGTTGCAGGCTTCGTGCCTGCGCTCGGCTGGCTCGTGAAGGGTGGCATGGGGTATCTTGGCACGCTCGCGATCGGCGAAGCGGCGCTTACGTATTTCGAGCAGGGCGGTAGCATCGCTGGTGTTGCTGGCATGCTCTCACAGGCGGGCAATGCAGCTTCCGATGCTGCGATGAAGATCCGCAACCAACGTGCCTACCAGGTAGTGAGCGATGCGGCAGGTCCCGTTGCACGCAGGGCCGCATCGAAGGCGGTCGGTGTTGCGGGCGATGTTGCGCAAAGTGCGCTCAAGGGCGCGATGGGCTATCGCAAGCGCAATCGTGGTGCGAAGAACTAGCGCGTTCGGTAGAAGCCCATTCTGTTCATCATGAACCTCTCGCGTAATCGTCGCATGTTTTGCGGCGATTAGCTTGTTGACCACCGTGCGTGACCATCGTGCGTGCGCTCCTCGCGCAAGCGTCGCGCGCGTGCTCGAAATAATCGCAAGATCAGCCTGTTTGCCTCGTTGGCGTATGCGGTAGGGTAGCTAAGATCGCAGGCGTTTGCGACCGTTTGCTCCTGTGGGCGGAAATTTTGCTTTTGTGGCTTGTTTCGGCTCCTTTTATGGATATAATAATCAACGCTGATAAAGCACGGGGTGTTAGCTCAGTTGGTTAGAGCGCTGGCCTGTCACGCCAGAGGTCGCGGGTTCGAGTCCCGTACATCCCGCCAGTCTGAATGTAAGCCTCGGAATATCTCCGAGGCTTTTTGTTTTACGGGGGCTTTCGCGTTGTTCGGTTTGGGACAACGGGGACGTAGCCTATTGTCCCATTCGAGGTTTTTAACTTGAAGCGTTCTTCTGGCAATCGGGGCGGGGGTGCTTGCAGGTTTCGCAGTCGTGCAGCGGGCTTTCGGCAAGTTCTGCTTCCCAGTCGAAATCGCTAGGAGGCCCCATGGGCAAACCTGATTCATCGGCTGGAACGCCATTCCAAAGAAAGCTCTTCATCACCACTTTGCCTTCTTTGTCGAATTCCACACCTTCTTCTTCGAGCATCTGCTGTTGGATCTCGGGACCACCGAACGCAAAGCCCGTTGCCATGCGACCATCCTTGAACACTACGCGATGGCAGGGGATCGACGCGGGTTCGGTGCCAGGAGAGGGGTTAGCACGCAGCGCATATCCAACGTAGCGTGCAGCGCGCGGAGCGCCGATGATGCGAGCGATCTGCCCGTAAGTTGCCACCTTGCCGCGCGGAATCTGCTTCACCACTGCAAAGACACGATCTGCGAATGCGCCCATGCTCACTCCTTAGCTTGTTGCTCGCGCTGCTTACGGTAGGAGTGTGATTCCTTGCCCGTAAGGTGATCGATCGTGAATTCGATCATGGCGCATTTGTGTTCGGCGGAATCGACCTCTTCGCGCGTACGATCTTCGTGGTGAGGGTTGTACTTGTCGCCTAGATCGAAAAGCGCCTTATGTGCCAGATCTCCTTCAATGAGGCGAACCGTACCGAATGCGATAACGCTCTTATATGCAGTGGAGTATTTGTCGGGAAGCACTGTGTCATCTGCGATCACGCAGAAGCTTGCTTTGGGATCGCGCTCAATCGCATCGATCTTGTGACCTGCTTTTGCGGAATGGAAGTATATCCTTCCAAGTGAACCGTATCCAGCATCTTCAACGTAGAGGTAGTTTACGGGGACGGTATAAGGGTATCCATCGTCGCCTGAAAGGGCCAGGATGCCCGTGTTTCCTTCTCTTAAAATTGCCAGTGCTTCTTCGTGAGGAAGCTGCTGTTTGCTTCTGCGCATTGGTCTGAACATCGCAACCCCTTTTGTAGCGTACGGATATCGCTTGCATCATTAGGATTGTATCGAACGCGCTTGGAAAATGCAGCATCGTTCGTTACCTCAGTAAGGACAACGGGGACGTAGCCTGTTGTCTCATTGTCTTATGTTTAGTAGCCTGAGTTATTTATTTCTAACAGGACAATGGGCTACGTCCCCATTGTCCTCGATCGGCGCATGAGTCAACGGCTGCCCTTAGCGCATCAAGGAACACCTCGGCTTGCTTGGTGAGCTTGGTCTTGCGCCAAAGCACTTGATGGCGCGCTTTAAGCTGGGGCTCAAGCGGACGAAAGCAAAGATCTTCATGCCCTTTCAGAAGACCTTCGTATCCTAATAGATAGCAGACCTTCTCTTCAGCGAGCGTACGCGCATTCGATATCAAGTTGTAGGTTGCAGCTATATCGAGATCATCATCACTCTCTTTTGCCCAGCTGGAAAGCGCGTGCTTCATCCCTTGAGCAGAGATGGCAAGAGGGATGCCTTTCAAGTCGCGCGCAGTGATCGTATCGAGCTTTGCGAGCGGGTCGGATTCATCCATGAAGACGCCCCATACATCCTCAAGTGGTAGCGGCAGCGAATTCAGCTCTACATGCGAACGAGCATCGCATTCCAAGAAGAAATCGAACGCGCCACGTACGAAGCTATCCATGAGATCGGCGGTCGTTCCATCAACCAGCTCGAACGTTATGGAAGGGTACTTCTCTCGGACCATGCGCATGGCGCGTGCAAGATATTGGAACGCAGGCGTTTCACCTGCTCCAATATGAACGCAACCTGCTATGGTGCTCGCTGGCAAACCCACTTCTTCGATGGCTTTGTCGCTGAGCCCTACGATCTGGCAAGCGTAAGAGTAGAGGAGGCGACCATTCTCGGTAAGCTCCGTGTTCCTTCCGCTACGAATGATGAGATCGTTGCCGAGTTCGCTTTCCAATTGGGCTATCTGGCGAGAGAGCGTGGGCTGCGTGAGGTGAAGCGCCTCTGCCGCCGCGGTAAAGCTGCCTTCCTCTACGATCGCTTTGAAATATTTGAGCGCTTTCAGTTCCACGGTTCTTCCCCTGATTCTATAGAGAATAGGCATACAAACACATACATTATAGGTATTGGTAATGAAATGCGAAAGGACGCATACTGGCTAATAGAAAAGAAAGAACGAATGAAGCAGCCTGAAATAGCCAGCCCGCTCGTTCATTCATTCAGTTACGCAAGAGGAAAGAAGGAATCATGCCGAAGCTTGAGATGACTCCCGTCTGGGATAAGGTGTTTCCAAAAAGCGATAAGGCCGAACACAGCAAGATCACGTTCCACAACCGTTATGGGATCGAGCTCGCGGCAGACCTCTATAAGCCTAAGGATGCGCAAGGAAAGCTCCCGGCGATCGCGGTGTCTGGTCCCTTCGGCGCAGTAAAGGAGCAGTCGAGCGGACGTTATGCGCAGCGTCTTGCCGAGCAAGGCTTCCTTACTATCGCTTTCGATCCTTCTTTCACTGGCGAGAGCGGCGGAAGTCCTCGCTACTTTGCCTCTCCCGATATCAACACGGAAGATTTCAGCGCGGCGGTCGATTACCTTTCGACGAATGAAGAGGTCGATGCGGGGCGCATCGGTATCCTCGGCGTGTGCGGATGGGGCGGCATGGCGGTGAGCGCTGCGATCAACGACCCGCGCATCAAAGCAACGTGTGCAATAACCATGTACAACATGTCACGCGTGAGCGCGAACGGTTATTTCGATGCCGAGGATTCTCCTGAAGCGCGCAATAAGCTGCGAGCGCAACTGTGCGCTCAGCGAACGCACGACTATGCTGCAGGTGATTACGAGCGCGGCGGTGGCGTGGTCGACCCGCTGCCGGAAGATGCTCCTCAGTTCGTGAAGGATTACCATGCCTATTACAAGACTCCGCGCGGCTATCATGCTCGTTCGCTCAATTCGAACGATGGCTGGAACATCACATCAACCCTGCCATTCCTGAACTTTCCCTTGCTCGCCTTCGCCAACGAGATCGAAACCCCAGTGCTGCTCGTTCACGGAGAGAAGGCGCATTCGCTCTACTTCAGCGAAGACACCTACAAGTTGCTCGAAGCCGGCGTGAAGCCAGAGAACAAGGAGCTTCTGGTGGTCCCTGGTGCGACCCATTGCGATCTCTACGACAACGATGAGTTCATTCCTTGGGATAGCATCGCAGGCTTCTTCAAGAAGTATCTCGGTTAGGAATGCTCATGGAACGAGAAGAATTCTTCGCCATGCTCGATCGAGGTGAGCGCGTCGTGGGCGGATCTGATGCTCATTTGGTCATGCATGAAGTATCGCAAGAGGCCATTCGTATCTGTGCTGAGATGAATAGCGGATACCATACCCCCGAAGAGCTCACTGCTCTTATGGGGGAATTGACAGGGCGATCAGTGCCTGATGGATTTGCGCTCTTTCCTCCCTTCAATTCCGACTGCGGGAAGAACATTCATCTTGGTAGGAATTGCTTCATAAATAGCGGTTGCAAATTCCAAGATCAGGGAGGCGTCTTCATAGGGGACCGTGCGCTGATCGGGCATAACGTCGTGATCGCGACCTTGAACCATGGCACCGACCCTGCGCATAGGGGAGATACGCTGTCTGCTCCTGTGCATATCGGAAATGACGTGTGGATAGGGTCGAATGCGACCATCTTGCCAGGAGTCACTATCGGCGATGGAGCGATCGTCGCGGCAGGTGCAGTGGTCAATAAGGATGTTGAAGCCATGACCGTCGTGGGCGGAGTGCCTGCCAAGTTCATCAAGCAGGTTGAACTCG
Source organism: uncultured Eggerthella sp. (assembly GCA_902464295.1). Lineage (GTDB taxonomy): Bacteria > Actinomycetota > Coriobacteriia > Coriobacteriales > Eggerthellaceae > Anaerotardibacter. Next base: position 5,694 of record CABQIW010000030.1, on the reverse strand, counting down.
ATAGCTAGGATAAGGGGTACCGCGACGATGCCCTGGCGATGGGATTCCCCATTGGCTCTTCGTCTCAATATAGCTGCACCTTTTGGTGTACCCTAGAGAGCATGGTTCTGTAGCTGCTTCTCGCGCAGCCCTCAACAGCCGATTTGCAATCTAGGGAGAAATTCGTTGTTCAAGCTGTTCAAGAAATACTTGAAGCCGTTTGGCGGGCTTGTTATCGCTGCGATCCTCTTCACCTTCTTGCAGGTTGTTGCCGAGCTTCAGTTGCCCGATATCATGGCGCGCATCGTCGATACGGGCATCTACAACAAAGACTTGAACTATGTGATCGTGCGCGGCCTCGAGATGCTGGCTTGGGCGATCGGTTCGGTAATATGCGTGGTCATCGCGGCGCTCTGCGCGGCGCGGGCAGCCATGGGGTTCGGCCGCGATGTGCGCGCCGCCATCTTCTCGCAGGTGCAGAGCTATTCTCTAGCGGAATTCGAGACCTTCGGTGCCTCTACGCTCATCACGCGCAACACCAACGATGTCCAGCAGGTCGAACGATTCCTGCAGATGCTCATCACCATGGCGGTCATGACCCCGGTCATGTTCATCGGCGCGGTGGTCATGGCGTTTCTCACGAACGCCGAAATGGCGCTGCTCATCTTCGTGGCAATCCCGGTCATCATCATTATCGTTGCGCTCTTCTTGAAGATCGGCATGCCGCTTTTGCGTTCGCTCCAGAGCCGCATCGATGCGGTGAACCGCGTTATGCGCGAAGAGCTGCAGGGCGTCCGGGCGATTCGCGCGTACAACAAGGAAGACTTCGAGCGCAAGCGCTTCGGCAAGGTCAATCGCGACTTGGCGGATACCTACATCAAGGTCGGTCGTCTGATGGGCGCGGTCATGCCGCTGCTCATGTTCATCGTGAACTTGACCATCGTGGCCCTCTATTACTTCGGTGCGGGGCAGATAGATGTTGGCACACTCACCGCGGGCGAGATCATGGCGCTCGTGCAATACGTGACGCTCATCCTCATGTCGCTCATGATGATCTCGATGATCTTCGCCATCCTGCCGCGAACGCTGGCAGCAACCGAACGCATCAATGCGGTCCTCTCGACCGAATCGACCATCGAAGATGTTGATACGCAAGCATCGTTACCGAGCGAAGCAGAAGATAGTGCGCTGCGTATGTTGGGGGCGAATGTTCCCGAAGAAACCACGGTGCAACCTACTCAGAAACGCAGTGTCCCGATCCTCAAGATGGATCACGTGAGCTTCCGCTACCCCGAATCGAAGAAGGACGCCTTGAGCGATCTTACCTTCGAGCTCGCGCCCAATACGATCACTGCTCTTATCGGACCGACGGGTTCGGGCAAATCGAGCCTGATCAACCTCATCATGCGCATGTACGACGCAAGCGCAGGTACGATCTATTTCGATGGCGTTGCGAGCAAGGACATCCCGCTTTCTGTCTTGCGCACGCGCGTTTCCTACACTCCACAGAAGTCCTTCCTGTTCACCGGCACGGTGGCGGATAACCTGCGCTTCGCCGATCCCGATGCCAGTGATGAAGCGCTGTGGCGGGTGCTACAGATCGCGCAAGCTACCGAATTCATCACACAAGAGGCGGGTGGCCTTGATTTCGAGATCGCGCAGGGTGGCGGCAACCTTTCAGGTGGTCAGCGCCAGCGCATCGCTATCGCGCGTGGTCTTTTGCGCAAGGCCGATCTCTACATCTTCGACGATTCCTTCTCGGCGCTCGACCTTAAGACCGATGCGCGGGTGCGCGCGGGAATCGAGGATCACCTTGAAGGGCAGAGCGTGCTCACCGTAACTCAGCGGGTGAACGTGGCGCTTGGTGCCGATCAGATCATCCTGCTCAGCGAAACAGGAGCCATCGAAGCGTGCGGAACGCATGCCGAGCTCTTCCTGTCGTGCCCGGCCTATCGCGAGCTCGCACTCTCTCAACTCTCGGAAGAAGAGCTCTCTTCTGGGACGCAGGTAGATGCGAGCACCGCAGATGATAGGGGAGGTGAATAGCATGCCGCCACACGGACCGCACGGCCCTCACGGTGCAGGGCGCAAGGAAAAGCCGAAGAACGCTTCGAAGACCCTACGTCGCCTTGTTGCGCGCTTGAAGCCGTTCATCCCGCTTCTGATCGTGGTCGTGATCTTCACAGTGGCGGGAACGCTGTGTAATACGGTCTCCCCGCTCGTGCTCGGTCAAGCGACCACGGAAGTGTTCAGCGCGTTCGAGCGCGTGATGGCAGGCACTGGCGGGCTCGATTTCATCGTCTTCAACCGCATCCTTCTCACGCTCGTGCTGCTCTACGTGGCCTATTCGATCTGTCAGTTCATCTGCCAATTCATCATGGCGAAGGTCACGCAAGAGGTCATCTATGGCCTGCGTCGCGATATGAAGGCGAAGCTCGATCGCGTGCCGCTTTCCTACTACGATGGCCGCCCTAAGGGAGAGATCCTCTCGCGTGTCACCAACGATGTCGACCTCATCTCTTCCACGCTTCAAGAGACGCTCGTGCAGATCATCTCGGCGGTGGTCACACTCGTTTCTGTGGTCATCTTCATGTTCTCGATCTCGTGGATCTTGGCGCTCGTTGCGTTCGCCACGCTGCCGCTCTCGCTTCTGGCCACGGTAGGTATCGCAACGCGTTCGCAGCGCTACTTCAAGAGCCAGCAAAAAGCGCTCGGTAGGCTCAACGCGCACATCGAAGAGATGTACAGCGGCAACACTGAAGTGAAATCGTTCACGCGCGAAGATGCGGCCATCGATGAATTCAACGCACGCAATGGTGAATACTTCGCGCAGGCATGGAAAGCACAATTCCTCGCCGGTGTGATCCGCCCCGTCATGGGCTTCATCGGCAACTTGGGCTACGTGCTCGTTTGCATCATCGGTGCCGTGCTCTACATTACCGGCGGTATCGCTACGGTCGGCGAGATCCAAGCGTTCGTGCAGTACATGCGCCAGTTCACGATGCCCATCACGCAGATCGCTTCGATCGCCAACACCATCCAGGCAACGCTCGCCGCATCCGAGCGCGTCTTCGAGGTGCTCGACGCAGAAGAGATGAGCGAGCCCGATCCTTCCACCATCACGCAGATCGCCAAGCCTTGCAAGGGTGCGGTCAAGTTCGATCACGTGCGCTTCGGCTACGATGCGCAAAAGCCGGTCATCAAGGATTTCTCGCTTGAGGTCGAACCGGGACAGATGGTCGCGATCGTAGGACCGACCGGTGCGGGCAAGACCACGCTCGTGAATCTGCTCATGCGCTTTTACGATATCGATGCGGGCACGATCACGATCGATGGCGTAAACACCGCGCTCGATACGCGTAGCGACGTACGCAGTAACTTCGGCATGGTGCTCCAAGACGCATGGCTCTTCTCGGGTACGATCCGTGAGAACATCGCCTATGGCGCGAAAGATCCGAAAGAGAAGTACATTCACCTGGCTGCCAAGCTCGCGCAGGCCGATCATTTCATCGAGCTTCTGCCCGATGGCTATGACACGGTCATCAAAGAAGACGGAACGAACCTTTCGCAAGGTCAGCGCCAACTGCTCACGATCGCGCGTGCGATGCTCTCGAATCCTTCGATCATCGTGCTTGACGAGGCAACCTCTTCGATCGATACGCACACTGAGGCGCTCGTGCAGAAAGCGATGCGCGAGTCGCTCGAAGGACGAACGAGCTTCGTTATCGCACATCGTTTGAGTACGATCAGGCAAGCAGATATAATTCTTGTTATTCGCGAGGGGGATATCGTGGAGAAGGGCACGCACGAGGAGCTGCTCGCGCAGAACGGCTTCTATGCTGAACTCCACAACTCGCAATTTGTTGATTGCATCGATGAGGACGACTAGACAACGCATATGACGAACAATGAAGAACAGATCGAAGCGAAGCCTGAAGGGGTCGCTGTCTTCATCAAGGGCAAGTCGTCCGAAAATGCCCGCTTGGTCATCTCTGAAGCAGAACTCGAGGCGCAGAAGCCTTCTTCGGCGGTGAATCCATCGGCGGCGAATGATGCGCAGCTGAAGGCCGAGCGCGACCACGATCGAGGGGTACCTTCACCTGATGCTCCGCGTGAGATAGCGGTGTTCGATTTCGATGGCACATGCATCAGTGGGAATTCCCCCGTGCTGCTCGTTCGCTATCTCCTGAAGAAAGGGCAGGTGCGCACTTCGGTTCTTCTGCGCATCCTTACCTGGGGTATCGCGTATAAGCTGCATCTTCCGCAAAACGAGGCATGGGTGCGCAGTTTGGTGTTCTCATCGTTTGATGGCATGCCCGAAGAAGAAGCCGATGCGGAGATGTACAAGTTCTACGATGAATGGATCGTGCCGCGCATTCGCCCCAAGGCGCTTCAGGTCATGCGCGAGCATATCGCTGCTGGGCGTGATATCTGGATCGTTTCTGCCACGTTCGATCCCATCATCGTGCGTGCCAAGCGTGATATTCCCTATGATCATCACGTTGCCACCGACATGAAGCTCGATGAGCACGGTTGCTATACGCGCGAAGTGAAGGGTAAGCCCGTTGAAGGCGCTGAAAAGCTCCGCCAGATCAAGGAGCACGCTGATCAGATCTATGGGAAGAATAGTTGGAAGCTCGCCTATGCCTATGGCGATCACTATTCAGATGCTCCGTTGCTCGCGGCTTCCGAACACCCTGCTGCGGTCACGCCCGGACCGACTCTTCAGCACCATGCGGAAAAGGAAGGCTGGCAGGTGCTCGATTGGCGTTAGTCGGCGCTCGATCGGCGATGATCGGCGTTCGGTGCTCATTGACGCTAGTCGGCGTTCGATGAAAAACGTTTGGCTTCGGTCGGGAAATGGCTTGGCAACGGTTTCCCCTTACGCGCTCGATTTGCTCGTTTCTTGTAATAATCGTAAAGAGAATTGAATAAATGTTACCCGTTTAGTAGCATTGAGTATCCATCATTTGGTGTTTTAATGCTTGAATGCGGCAGTGTCCCTCGCCGCTTTGCTCATAAGGAAAGTGATTGAAGATGAACGAAGATTCCAACTTCGGTAACATCCCATCTCATGATCATAGTTTCAGCGATTCGCACGACTATCTTTCGCGCGCGCAGTATGCGGTCGAATCAGGCGACCGCCTTCTCGGCATCCACTTGTACCTGGCGGCTTTCGAGCAATCCATCCTCGAGAACATCGTTCCGAGCGAAGAGAGCGTGAACGGCATGCGTGCAGCATGGGATCTTGCCGTCGATGCGCGCCAGCACTCGCTTGCTGAATATATCTTCGAGAAGCTCAAGCCCTTCGTTTCAGCCGAGGAGCTTTCGCGCAAGGCCGATCAGCTGCAAGACGTTGCACTCGATCGCCTGGAAGAATTCGGCTTTTCGCGCGAAGCGATCGAAGACATGGCCGAGATGATCAACGACGATCTGTTCAATCTGCCCCCCGATCTGCTCTATCGCTATGAAGACGACAACGTTCCTTCGCCCTTCTCGTTCTTGGATTTCTCTTCCAAGAACGATAGCGCTTCAGCGGAGAGCGATGATGTGCCAACCGCGGAAGCATCCGATCGCGCTGAAGAAGTGAAGGCTGAGCCGATCGAACCCGAGCAGAAGGAAACGAACCCTACAGCAGAAGCGGACGAAGAGCCGCTCGAGCTGCCCGCGTTCCCTCTGCCGAACCTCAAGGGTGCGAAGATCGCGCATATCGAT
>CABQIW010000029.1 GCA_902464295.1 uncultured Eggerthella sp. | reverse complement strand
GTTGCTCGATAGCCTGCAATATCTTGCAGGCTATCTCGTGCACTTCGCTCCTTCGAACAGCCTATTACTTTCTAAGAGTGCGGACTCAGAGTCGTCCAACCACCCCACAGGCTCCGCCCTTTGAGGCAAAGAGTCACCTCGTTGCCTCACCCTCTCCGCTGATCGAGCATACGCACCATAAGCGTTCTGTGTGCGCGGCTCTGTAACAATCTAGCAAGAGAATTCTGGCTTTTGCTCCACACGCGCTACGATGGTAGAGCATCATGGTGAGTCAGGTTGAACATACTACTCAGAGCAATGCTGGCATCAAGGGTCTTACGTCTGAAGAGGTGCGTGCCGCCCAGGCTGCAGGCAAGGTGAATGCGGATGCTACCGTAAAAACGCGCTCGTATGGCAGTATCTTCCGTAGCAATATCTGCACGCTCTTCAACCTTATCAATGCAATACTTGCGGTGTTCGTCTTTTTGACGGGCTCGTACAAGAACATGCTCTTCATGCTCGTGATCGTCATCAACACCATCATCGGTATCGTACAGGAGATTCGATCGAAGATAACGACGGACCGGCTCTCGATCGTAGTTGCTGCCAATATTGAGGTGATGCGCGATGGGAGGTTCCAGAAGATCCCTATCGATGAGCTTGTGCTCGGTGATGTGATGCGACTAGGGCGCGGGAACCAAATTCCAACCGATTCGGTGGTATTGGAAGGGGAGTGCAAGACCGACGAAAGCTTGCTCACTGGTGAAAGCAGGCTCATCCCTAAACATGCCGGGGATCAACTGTATAGCGGGTCGTTCATCAATGCGGGCACGGTATGGGCACGCGTTGAGAAGGTGGGAGCCGATAACTACGCTGCGCAGATCACGAACGAGGCCAAGCAGAAGAAGGCGATCAACTCCGAGATCATGACCAGCCTCAATAAGATCATCAAGTACGTGAGCATCTTCATGTTCCCAGTGGGGTTGTTATTGTTCGCTAACGAATACCTCTTGCACCATGTCGAGCTCGATCCTGCCATACTCTCAACCGTTTCGGCTATGGTCGGCATGATCCCTGAAGGGCTCATCCTTCTTGCTTCAACGGTCATGGCGGTTGCAGTCGTGAGACTTGCACGTCATCAGGTACTGGTCCAGCAGCTCTACTGCATTGAAACGCTTGCACGAGTAGATGTGCTCTGTCTCGACAAAACTGGCACGATCACGACTGGCGGTATGGAGGTTTCTGATCTTGTGCCGCTCAGAACCCCTGAATCAGAACTAAAAGAACAAAAGCTGAGTAAGATAGTCGCTTCTCTTGTTGCAAGCGATGAGGATCCAAACGATACCGCGCGCGCTATTCAGGAGCATTTCGGACTCGCCTCAGACGGGGAGCAGAAAGCTAAACAGGTGATAACACCCGCTGACCTGTTGAAGCCTACGCGCGTGATTCCCTTTTCTTCCGATACGAAGTGGTCGGGCGCCGCTTTTGCCAACGGCGAGGCTTATGTTATGGGAGCGGCACAATTCGTTCTAGAGAAGAATGCAAGCGCTTTAGCACAGATCAAAGACCCTCTCGATGTCTATGCTGCTGATGCGCGCGTGCTGCTCGTGGCACGTGTGGAGGGTTTTGATGCTGATGGCGCGATCGAAGGCAATGCAACTCCGCTCGGCTTCGTGTGCCTGCGCGATCAGATTCGTTCGACCGCTGCTCAAACGATCGCCTACTTCAAAGAACAAGGCGTAAAACTGAAGGTGATCTCGGGCGATGATCCTCATACCGTTTCTGGTATTGCGCAGAAAGTTGGTGTCGAAGGAGCTGATCGCTTCATTGATGCCACCACGCTCAAAACGGATCAGGATATTGCTTCTGCGATCAAGAGCTACAACGTGTTCGGACGCGTGCGTCCTGAACAGAAGAAAGCATTTGTGCTCGCGTTGCAGGCTGAAGGTCACACGGTCGCCATGACAGGAGACGGCGTGAATGATGTGCTTGCGCTGAAGGTAAGCGATTGCAGCGTTGCCATGGCGAGCGGTTCCGATGCTGCGCGCAATGTTGCCCAGCTCGTGCTCGTTGATAACGATTTTGCAAGCATGCCTGCGGTGGTGGCAGAAGGGCGTCGTTCGATCAACAACTTGCAGCGCTCGGCTTCGCTCTTCCTGGTCAAGACCTTGCTTTCGATAACAGCAGCGTTCTTATTTATCTTCCTACCGTGGCAATATCCCTTCGTGCCGATCCAGCTTACGCTCATATCGGCCTTCACCATCGGTCTTCCTTCGTTCGTGCTTGCGCTTGAACCCAATAAAGATCTGGTGCGAGGACATTTCCTCCCGAATGCGGTGGTGCATTCCATTCCTGGAGCAGTCTGCGCAGTGGTGAGCATTGTGGTGCTAACGATAGTGGGCAATGAAGCGATCGGTCTTGATTATCGTCAAGTCTCAACGCTCTGCGTTATGGTGGTGGGATTGCTTGGGATCATGCTGGTGATCAGGCTTTCGATTCCCTTCACGCCGCTACGCTGGGGGCTGCTGGTGGTCGTGATCGGCGGACTTTTGATCGGTGTAGTCGGCTTCGGGTGGCTCTTTGATATCGCGCCCTTCACCCCAGAGATGTGGCAGAGCTTCGGCATTGCGGCGCTGGTGAATATCGTAGCGTTCAACTACCTCTACAACGTGTTCGATGCACGTCACAAGCGCCACCTTGCCTCTCTTCCACAATAGCTTGAAGACGCAAGGTTCCTTGTTCGCTTGCCTTAAAGTGTGCTAGGGGTCGGGTAATTCGACACATTTTTGATGTGTCGAATTACCCGACCCCTAGCACACAGGCGAGAGCCCCTTAGGGCAGGATCAACCCCGAAAGACCGACCTCTTGTCTGCACCAGTGAAAAAGGTGAGGCAACGAGGTGGTTCTTTGCCGGGCCTCAACACCCCGACATTTAGAAGTCAATTTCCTCATAGTGGATTCCGCAGGCGTCGAGTTCCTTGAAGAGCTCCTTTGGGGTTAATGCACGAATGCTTGACCGTGAGAAATCTTTGGTGTTCCTTGTAATAATGAAGTCGGCTGCAACTTTTTTTGCGCAAAGCGCAACAAGGCAGTCTTCGAAATCGTTCCATCTTTGAGCAAGTGCATCTGATACATCCTGAGAAGAGACACCAACTATCTCCAAAAACCCCAAGTCTTCTTCGATCATCCTTTGCGCTTCAATGCTTCCAAAGTCTTTGCTCAAAAGATAGTGAATATCGGTGATCATAGTTGCAGAAATGAAGGTTTCTGCGACGCCCGTTATACCCAACAAACAAACTCGTCTTGAGAGCTCGTAAAATGGCTCGCGCCTTCCGATATGGTCTATCAGGATATTGGTATCAAGCATTAAGCGCATGGTTATCCTTGAGTCGAGCATCGCGGATCTCGTTATCTGTCAAACTGATAGGTTTTTTGGTGTGGCAGCGATCGAATGCAGCAATTCGATCCGAGACATTTTTATGAGGCTGTTTCGGATCGAGATCGAAAGGTAAGCAATCATGGGACACGGCGTAATCGAACAGCTTTCTTACTGCTTGAGAAGGTGTAAGCCCAAGATCTTTCATGACCTTTGTTCCTTTGTTCTTCGTCTCTTGATCGAGGCGAACAGTAAGAACTGCTTCCATGATGACTCCCTATAATGTATTACGTGTATTACATTATAGCATATATCTATTGATGAGTCAGCGGTTTGCATCTACGTCCAAGCCGACAAGCTACTGGGCGGTATATTGCCCAAGGTGTTTCTGAGCAGGTGCTAAATGCCCATGTCTTCGCTGTCTTGAACGAGGAGCTCTTTGCCGTAGCGCTCTTCGGTGATCTCGTCGAGCGAGCGACCTTGGGTCTTCGGACACCAGATCACGCCAACCACGAGCGACACGAGCAAGAAGCCGCACATGATCCAGCCTGCGGTTACGAAGCCTGCGGGCGTTTCAACGCCAAGGCCAGCAACGGCAACGAGCGACCAGATGCCGAGCACGCCGCGTACCAAGAAGAACATGATGCCCTGTACGCCACCGCGATAGACGGTAGGGAAGAGCTCGGTCGACCAGAGCGCGTAGAAGCACTGAGCCGAAAAGCCCGCTGAAACGCCCCAAAGCGCAACGAATACCCAGAGCAACCAGCCCCAGCTATCAGCCGTGCCCGCTTCGAGCTGCATGCCGAAGAACACCATGACCAGCCATGCCGCCAATGCCATGCCTGCGGTCAATGCGAACAGGATGCGGTGCGGCACCTTATCGCCGAGCGCCGAGAAGATGGCGAGCGAGCCGATAGCGGTGAGTACCCACATGACCGTTTGAAGCAGCGAGATGGTGGTATCGTCCAGATTGCCTGCCGCTGCGTACATGTAGGGCATGAACTGGCCCATCGTGCCCGCAACGATATTCCAGGTAAGGTAGACCGCAACGAGGAAGATGATCGTCTTGATGTTCACTGCATTGGTAAGAGCGCGCTTCATCATCGAGACGAAGCTCTCTTTTGCCTTCAGCTCCTGCTTGCTGGTCCAGTCGGTGGATTCCTGCAGCTTACGCTGAAGATTCCAAGCAATAAGCGCCACCACGAACAGGATCGCGAACAGCAAACGCATTGCGAACAAGCCGTCAAAAGGACCATAGGTGCCTGCGGGCAAGAGCTCGCCACTTGCGGCGAAGGTGGGGAACAGGAGCGAGAAGATGAGCGAGATAAGGAAGATCACCGCCGGACCGCATGACCAGGCGAACTGGCTGATGCCGATGTTCGACGCGCGGCGGTTCGATCCCGACATCTCGGAAATGTAGCTCCACGATGCCGGCACGCCCGCACCTACTGAAAGACCCGAGATCACGATACCGATCACGAGCATGGGTAGATTCGCTGCGATCATCACGATGAATACGCCTGTGGCATACACGAGCATGTTGTAGGTGTAGATGAACTTTCGTCCCAGCTTGTCGGTGAGGAATCCGCCGATCAGCGCACCAACGGCGGCACCGAAGGCGTTCGCGCCGACTGCACCCAAGATAGCGGTCCAGGTGCTGCCGAAGTTGAACGCGACTGCCCATGCGGCCAGCGCCACAGATGAGGCAACGATGCACCCCGAGTCGAGGAAATTCGTAAGGGAAACTGCGATCGTTCCCTTTCTTTCTTGTGAGAGAGCCATGGCAGTCCCCTTTCTAGTCAAGGTGGAACACGCATTCAAGCGGCGTGCTCACCGGTGAATTGTCGGGATTGACCTCCATGACATCGGCCATGTAATCCCACCATCGTTTGCATATTTCAGTTTCAGCGCTCGTGTCATAGTGCGCGGGATCTGCCACTTCAACAGAGGCGAAGAGCGTATCGGTCTCAGGATCGAGGAAGATCGAGTAGCTGCGTGCGCCGTAGTCGTGCAACATCGCAACCATCTCAGGCCACAGTTCATCGTGCCGGCGTTCGTATTCAGCGGCGAAACCGGGCAACAGCTTCATCTTGAAGCCCTGAACGGTGTATCCATCTGCGGTCTTTCGCGTTGTCATAGCCTCATTCCTCCTCTTGCGCCGCGCGCTTACTGCACGTCGAGAAACTCCTTGTTGATCTTCACGTTGAACTCCACGCCGATCTGCGCAAGGCCTTCATCGGTGATGGTGTTCAAGAACTCGTTCGACCCGCCATTCATCGTGCGGGCGCGGAAGTAGATGTCGGCCGCTTTCTCGATGCAGTGCATAAGGCCGAAGGTTTCGTCGAAGTCTGCGCCGGAAACGAACAAACCGTGCTGCGCCCAAATGACTGCAGGATAGTTCTTCATCTGCTCCGACGTGGCTTTTGCGATCTCGTTGCCACCCGGCACCATCCAGGGCACCACGCCCACGCCTTCGGGGAACACGACCACGCATTCGGTCATGGCTTTCCAGAGCGCACGCGAGAACGTGCGCGCGTCGAGCGGTTCGACGAAGGTCATGGCGATGATGTTGTTGGGGTGCGCGTGATAGATCACACGACAAGCGCCGTCCGTGGCCTTCATGCGGATAGCGTGGTTCATGATGTGCGTAGGGAGTTCAGAGGTAGGTTTGCGATTCACCAGCCCCCAGACCACGCGATAGGCGCTGCCCGCTTCATTCATCTCGACGATGCCGATGTTCTCGATCGGCGAAGCGGAGACATTGTGCATATACGCACCAGACCCGGTAATGAGGAAGTAAGCGTTCGTCAGGGTTGGTTCGCTGAAGCCCAGATCGACCCATTCGCGCGGTGCGCTGTCGAATCCGCCACGCACCTTTGCCACGTCTTCTTCGGTCATACGGTAGGTGAGGTTGCCACCGTTACGCTCGTGCCAGCCTTGCAGCCAGCCATCGTCGCAAAGATGGATGAAAGCTTGGATGAAGGGCGCGCGCGTAACAAGCGCTTTGTTGGTCGCGCTGGCGGCAGCATCGAACCCTTTGCCAGCCGCATCCATCGCAGCATCGAAGCCCTTGCCTAGTCCTGCCTGGATATCGTCGAACACTCCCATTACGGTTCCTTTCTACTTGCGCTTTGAGGTGATCTGCTCTTCATAGCGTGCAACTTCAGGGTAGCACTCAATATCGGTCGGCACCCCTTGGCGCGTGCAGTATTCATCCCATACAGTGCCGAAGGGCATCGACTTCGCAGCTTCGGCGAGCATCATCTTCTCCGTGAAGCGGTATTCGTCCTGCAGCTCCTTGAGTTGGTCGTTCGGCTGTAGGAGTGCGTAGAGCAGGGATTTCTCCATAGCACGACAGCCGGTCACCCATGCGCCGATGCGATTGATGGAGGCATCGAAGAAGTCGAGACCCACGAGCACCTTCTCCCAAGCATCAGGACAACGTACGATCTCGGCGGCGATCTCCTTCGTAGGATCGTCGAAGAGAATCACGTGATCGGAGTCCCAACGGACCGGGCGCGTGACGTGCATGGGGATCTTGTCGAAGAAGAGCAGCAGCGCGGAGAGCTTGTCGGCTACGTTTTCGGTGGGGTGGAAGTGGCCCGAGTCGATAAGGTTGTACACGCCGGGATGGGTGGCGGCATAGGCGAGATAGAATTCGTTCGAGCCAACGGTCATGGATTCGAGCCCAATGCCGAACACCTTCGATTCGCAGGCATCGATCACTCGGTCGTATTTCTCTTCGAAGATCTGGTCGAGCGAATCTTTCAGGCGTGCGCGCAGCCCATAACGGTCACCCGGCACATCCTTCAAGCCGTCAGGAATCCAGATATTGCAGAGTACTTCATCATCGAGCGCTTCGCCGATCTGCTGCGAGATCTTACGGCACGCCTTCACGTGGTCGATCCAGAATCTGCGCGTTTCAGGATCGGGAGAAGAGAGCGAAAGCTCGTTGTTCATCTTGGGATGACCGAAGATGGTGGGGTTGAAATCGATACCATAGCCGTGCTCTTTGGCCCATTCGACCCAGGGTTCGAAGTTGGCGTACGTGATCTGGTCGCGATCGACCCAGGGGTGTTCATCGGTGAAGATGGCATACGAGGCGTGCAGTGCGATGCGCTTCGTGCCGGGCACCATGCTCATCGATTCTTCGAAGTCGGCTTTCAGCTCTTCGAAGTTGCGCGCACGGCCAGGGTAGTTGCCGGTGGTTTGGATGCCGCCCGAAAGGCCGCCTTCTTGGTCGAAGCCGAGCACGTCGTCGCCTTGCCAGCAGTGAACCGAGATTGCCTTTTGAGCAAGCTTGTCCATTGCGGCTTCAACATCGATGCCGAGCTTGGCGTATTGCTCCTTTGCGCTTTCAAACATCGTGGTCATGATGGTGATCCTTTCTGGTGCTGATCGCTGGATATCGATCTTCCTTACCTATATATAAGTGATGTGTTCGCTGGTTGTGTGCTGCCTTTGTTGGTTATGCTTCCGTTCGCGTTGTTCATCGTTCGCATCTCACTCGATCTGCTCTTCGTTCGCGCGGTATTCGATCACGTTGAACGATTCGGCGATGTTCGTACGCAGATCGGCCACATTATCGAAGACACCATCGGCGATCATCTGCACTGCCAGATTGCCGAGCGCGGTTCCTTCGGTGGGGCCAGCGTAGAGCGGGATGCCGCATGCACGCGTGGTGAGTTCGGAGAGATACCCATCTTGACTGCCGCCGCCCACCACATTGAGCGAAGTGAACGTGCGGCCAGTGAGCACTTCCAGATCCGCGATCGAATGCGCATAGCACTGAGCGAGCGAAAGATACACGCAGCGCATGAGCTCGCCGATAGTGCGCGGCACGTCTTGCCCGCTGCGCTCGCATGCACGGCAGACTTCGTCGATCATCGAATCGGGTGCGAGCAGACGGTCGTCGTTCACGTTGATCGTGGTGGAGAACGGCTCGGCGGCGCGGGCAACTTCGATCAGGTCGGCAAAACCTACCTGGCCCTTTTCGAGCGTGGGCTCTACCTCGAGCTCGTAGTGCTTGGTGGCGATGTCGGCTGCAGGTGCATCGGTCGCGGGTGCGCTGGCATCTTGCGCATGCGCTTCGTGCGGCTTCGTTTCGCTGGCGCTGCCTTCTTTGCCTTCAACGTAGGAAACGCCATTGAGCTCGCGACGGATCGATTGGATCATCCAGAGCCCCATGATGTTCTTCAGGAAGCGGAACCGCCCCTGGTAGCCGCCTTCGTTCGTGAAGTTCTGGAGGCGAGAGGCGGCTGAAGTGATGGGTCCTTGGTTCTCGATGCCGAGCAAGCTCCAAGTGCCCGACGAGAGGAAGACCGCGTCGTCATCGCGCGCGGGCACGGCAAGATAAGCGCTGCCCGTATCGTGCGTTGCGGGCACGATCACACGGGGCATGTAGCCGATGGCGGCTGCGATCTCGGGTTTCACCGTGCCGAGTTCGGTGCCAGCCATGACCACGTCCTTGAAGATGTGCGCAGGGATATCGAACGTTTCGAGGATCTTCTGGTCCCAGTCTTTCGCGCGCGCGTTCAAGAGCGAGGTGGTAGAGGCATTCGTGTATTCGTTGGCCATATTGCCGGTGAGCAAGAAGGCGAGATAGTCGGGAATCATGAGGAAATGCTCGGCCGCTTCGAGCTGTTCGGGGTTATCGCGCTTCAAGGCAAGCAGCTGGTAGAGCGTGTTGAACGGTTGGCGCTGGATGCCCGTGCGCTGGTAGACCTCTGTGGGATTCATGATGGCATCCGCCAACGGGTAGATGCCCTGCGTGCGTTCGTCGCGGTACGCCACCGCATTGCCGATGAGCTGCTCCTTTGCATCGAGCAGCACGAAATCCACGCCCCAGGTGTCGATGCCGAGCGTTTTCGGCTCGAAGCCTGCCTTGCGCGCGGCGGCAAGCCCTGCCACCACTTCGTCGAAGAGCATCTCGATGTCCCAGCAATCATGGCCGTCGATGCGTTTTTGGATGTTGTCGAAGCGGTGAACTTCAGCAAGTTGGATGTGGCCGGCTTCGTCGATCCAGCCAATAACCACGCGTCCTGAAGACGCTCCGATATCGATGGCGGCATAGCAGTTCGTGTTCAAGGGTGCTTCCATTAGCGCGCCACCCCGCTTTCCTGGCAAGAGCTGGGTTTTTCGTTCGTGTCGCAGTGCGCACCAGCGGAGGGTGTTGCTTTTACTTGTACGACCTCGAGCACGTTGGTGGCGTGCACGATGCGCTGTGATGAACCAACGGCAAGGTTGCTTGCTTCAGGTGAGGTGCGGCGGTCACCCAGGGTGAAGACCGCGATATCGCCCGGATTCATGAGGTACGCATCGACCACGGCTTGCTGGCTCGAAGAGAGCACCTGCGCGGGGTCGCCCTGATTCTTGCCGCAGATCGCGCGCACGCCCCAGCAGAGGCTGAGCTTACGGGCTACTTCTTCGGTGGAGGTGACCGCGAAGATCGGAACCTTCGGGCGGAAGGCTGATACGAGACGCGGCGTGCGTCCAGTGAGCGTAGGCGTGACGATGCCGCGCGCTTCAAGGCTTTCTGCAGTGGCAGCGGCGGCGTACGCGATCATGGGAGAAACGCGCGCGTGCTTCTCGGAGCGACTCGGAACAGGATGCTCTGCCAAGAGGTAAGGTTCGCTCGCTTCTGCAATGCGTGCCATGGTCTGCACCGCGAGCTGCGGATAGGTGCCGATGGCAGTTTCACCGGAGAGCATGACCGCATCGGCTCCGTCGTAGATGGCATTCGCCACATCGGCCACCTCCGCGCGTGTGGGGTGGGGGTGATGGATCATCGAATCGAGCATGTGAGTCGCGATGACCACGGGGCAGAATGCGCGGTTGCAGGCCTTCACGATCTTCTTCTGCAGGTGGGGCACCGATGCTGGATCGACCTCTACGCCTAGATCGCCACGAGCGACCATGATGGCATCCGAAGCCTCGATGATCTCGTCGATGTTCTCGACTGCCTGAGCGTTCTCGATCTTCGACATGATATCGATGTTCGTGCCGCCGTTCTTATCGAGGAAGGTTCGGATCGCGCGCACGTCTTCAGCGTTGCGCACGAATGAGGCGGCGATGTAATCGACCCCCATTTCGATACCGAAGCGCAGGTCGCGCTCATCTTGTTCGGTGATGATCGGGAGCGGAATGGTGACATCAGGGATATTCAGCTGCTTGCGCTGTCCGAGCGTGCCGGGATTCTGAACGGTGCAGAGGATATCAGTGCCATCAACTTTGTCGACCGCAAGTTCGATCAGGCCATCATCGAGCAGAATGGTGGAGCCGGTCTGGACGTATTCGTGCAAACCAGGGAAGGTTTGATGGATGCGCGCAGCGGTGCCGGGTACGTCTTCTTCGATAAGGACGAGCTGTTTACCAGCGTAGAGTTTCACCGGTCCCTCGTTTTGAAGGAGGCCCGTGCGAACGCAGGGACCTTTCGTGTCGAGGATGATGCCAATGGGAAGGTCGAGCTCTTCACGCACCTTTTTTAGATTGTCGATATGCGTGCGATGCTCTTCATGTGTTCCGTGAGAGAAATTGAGGCGCGCAAGATCCATGCCTGCCACGATCATGGCGTGAATGGTGGTTTCCGATTCGGTGGCTGGGCCGAGCGTGCCAATGATCTTCGTACGCTTGTTCACAACGCCCCCTTCTCCCGCATTCGTGAATTACGTACCACCCAGAGCATAGAACAGGTGCTGTCTGGAACACCATATGAACATATATTTGTTAATTAAGCGTTGCCGCCTGCCGAGGATAGCGCTGGACGAGCCGGCGAATCGGGTAGGATAGGTGGTGTTACGAATTTAAGGAGAATAACATGCTCTCGTTGAATTACTGGGAGAAAGCATCCGCATTTCATGGGCACAAATGCCCGGGGCTTGCGATCGGCTTCAAGGCAGTGGAGGGTGCGATCGCTGAATTGGGGCTTGATGATACTCAGCTGCCAGCCATCGATGAGGAGCTGGTATGCGTGACTGAGAACGATGCCTGCTGTGTTGATGCTATCCAATGCTTGCTCGGCTGCACGTATGGCAAGGCGAATCTCATTCCGCGTCTGCGCGGCAAGATGGCGTTCACCTTCTTCGTGCGCGATGAAAACGGTGGTGCAGCTAAAGCGGTTAGGCTCTTCTTGAAGAGCGAAGCGGGCGAGGGGATGAGCCGCGATGAATATCAGAACTACCTGCTGAACACGTCTTATACGGACCTGTTCGAGATTCTGGAACCTCGCATCGAGCTGCCTGAACCAGCGCGTCATTTCGCTTCGGAGCACTGTGCGGCGTGTGGCGAATACACTGCTGAATATGGCCTGCGCTTGCAAGACGGCAAGCCGGTCTGTCTCGATTGCTATAGTGCCTACGAGCGCGAAGGATTCTAAACGCGTGAGCAAAGCTGCGAACAATCCTGAGTTCCACGATCAGCAGGAGCGCTCGATGCGGGCCTGCTCGACACAGGTGCTCGCGGAAGCGCGCGATACTGCTGCGCATGCCATCACGCAAGAACGGAAGCGCATCGAACGCCGCAATGTGGTGGCGATCTTCGCTATGGTGGTGGTGCTTCTGGTGGTTGCGGCGATCGAGCTCGCTTGTGGTGCATCGGCCATCGATATTCCCACCAGCATCGCAGCGCTGTTCGGCCAGGGGAGCGCAAGCGATATCGCGGCTGTGCAAGGCATCCGTCTGCCGCGCGTCGTGTGTGCCATAATCTCGGGCGCGGGGCTTGCCATTGCAGGCGCGGTGCTGCAAAGCGTGCTCGAAAACCCGCTCGCCTCAGCTTCCACGGTGGGCATCTCGCAAGGTGCAGGCTTCGGCGCCACGTTCGCGATCCTCATGGTGGTTCCCGCCATCACTGGTTCGAGTGCTAGCGTGAACATGGGTATGACCGCGCTCTTCGCCTTCGCAGGTGCCATGATATCGAGCTTGGTCGTGCTCGCCTTTTCGCGCTTGGGCCTGCTGCGCCCGGAAAGCATCATCTTGGTTGGCGTGGCACTCTCTGCTCTTTTCGCAGGTGCTTCGACCATCATCCAATACTTTGCCGACGATGTTGAGCTCACAAAGGTCATGTTCTGGCAGTTCGGCGATCTTTCCCGTGCAACGTGGAGCCAGATGGGCTTCATGTTCGTGGTGGGGCTCGTGTGCACGGTCTACTTCATCTTCAATCGCTGGAATTACAATGCGCTGCAAAACGGCGGTCATGTGGCCGGAGGCTTGGGCGTGAGCGTGGATCGCGTGCGTGTTTTGGGCGTGCTGTTCGCTTCGATCATGGCGGCGGCTATGGTTTCCTTCGTGGGCTTGATCAACTTCATCGGTCTGATAGCGCCGCACATCGCACGCCGTTTCATCGGCAACGATTATCGCTATCTGCTGCCGGCATCGCTGGTGCTCGGTGCGATCATCATGCTTGCGAGCGATCTGGTGGCGCGTATGATCATCTCGCCTATCATCTTGCCGATCGGCGCGATCACCTCGTTTCTGGGTGCGCCGCTCTTCCTCTACCTGCTCTATCGCGGATATCGGAGGCAGGCATGAGTGAAACGAACGAACAGAAGCGCGTGCGCGATGCAGCCGCCGAATCTTCGGCGCTGGAAATAGGCGATGAGACCCCGATGTCACCAACGAACAGCGAATCTTCGGCACCGGTAACGCATGCGCACGTGCACGAGCATGCCGATGGCACGGTGCACAGCCACTACCACACGCACCCTGGTGGTGATGTGGCGCATGAGCATGCGGCTACCAGCCATGATGAGATCGCGTTCGACCAGGGGAGCGAAGCGCATGCCCCCGGTGCGATCCCCGAGCATTCGCACGCGACCACCACTTCCATCAAGCCGCCGCTCGAGGCGTGCGACCTCGCCTATGCGTATCCGCACCAGGAGCATTCGGTG
Organism: uncultured Eggerthella sp.; assembly: GCA_902464295.1. Classification (GTDB taxonomy): domain Bacteria; phylum Actinomycetota; class Coriobacteriia; order Coriobacteriales; family Eggerthellaceae; genus Anaerotardibacter. The sequence goes on along the minus strand of CABQIW010000029.1, from coordinate 10,929 downwards.
TTCAGCGGTCTGTCGTTCCATGCTCATCCGGGTTCGATGCTTGCGATCCTTGGCAACAACGGAGCAGGCAAGTCCACGTTGCTCGATCTGCTGGCAGGTATCACCAAGCCAACGGCGGGAAGTGTGCTCATCGATGGGGAGGATGCGAGTGCACTTTCGCGTAAGGAGATGGCTCGACGTATCGCCTATGTTGCGCAACAGCAAACCGTACCGCATCTTTCGGTTTACGATGAGGTTCTGCTTGGGCGTAAGCCGCATATTTCATGGGCCGTGCGTCCGATCGATCGCGAGGTTGTTTCTCGGGCGCTCGTCGATCTTGAATTGGAGCAGTTTGCCACACGTTTTTGCGACGAACTATCGGGTGGCGAACGCCAAAAGGTGTTCATCGCGCGCGCCTTGGCGCAGGAGCCGCACATCCTTATCCTGGATGAACCTACCAGCGCGCTCGATCCGAAGAACCAGCTTGAGGTGCTTGAGGTGGTGCGGCGCGTGACGCACGAAGCGGGACTGGCTTCTGTGCTCGTGCTCCATGATGTGAATCTCGCGCTGCGCTTCTGCGATCATTTCATGCTCGTGCGCGATGGCGAAGTGGTGGCGGCGGGGGATCGCTCGGTGGTTACCGGCGAAGCACTCACACAAACGTATGGTACGCCGTTCAAGATCGTTGAGGTCGATGGCGTTCCAGTTGCCGTGCCTGCGTAGGAACCTTGAAGTTCGTAGCATGAATTTGCTAAAATGACAGACAAGCGGTCGCCCTCGGCATTGGACACGGCTGCAAAGATTACAGTGTGAGCCGTTTCCTTTTGCTGGGGCGGCTCTATTGTTTCACTTACCTAAATCCTGAACCCTAACATGGCGATCGTGGTCTCGATGCGTTCGTAGACCGTTCCTTCTTCAGCGATCTGTGCGAGATAGTCTTGAACGATCGCTTTCTGTTCCGCGGAAAGATCGGGTGCAACCAAGTGGTTCGCGTAGACTGTTTGAGCGTCTTCGAGCGTGCGTTGGTCAAGCCAAACATCATCGTAGTGCATGACGGTTGGGGTTTTTCCCAGCAGCCACGCATAGGCAAAGCCATACAGGAAGTTGCGATCACGATCAGGGTCGCCGTGCTCCACTCCTGCAAGACGGCGCGCCTCTTCGAGCACGAAATCTCGGCGGCGCGTAGGGCATGCCATGAAGCACCATGAGCGGGCGAGCGAGACCATCTTCTGGAACTCAGTGGCGCTATTGATGGCGGGCGTGAAATGCGCGAAGACCACGTCGAAGGGTTCATCGAAGGTGAGGTCGGCAAAGTTTCCGCAGATGAACTGAGTATTCGTACAGCCTTCTGTGGTAGCGCGGTTGCGCGCCGCTTCGATCATCTTCTCCGAGAAATCGCAGCCGACCACTTCGGCAACGTGAGGAGCGAGCGCGATGCCGTAAAGCCCCGCACCGCAGCCGATATCGAGCACGCGTGCATCGGGCGTGAGCGCACCTTCCGCTTGCATCATGGCAAGGAAGGGGTCGTCCTCAAAGGTAGGCAAGGGCTTTTCGGCATATCCTGCCGCGGCTTCGTCCCATACTTCTACGTGGGAAAAGCCGCCCGCAGATCCACTCCAGCGCTCCTGCAATTCTTCTAAGCTATCGAAAAAACTCATCCTGGTTTGCTTTCTTTTGATCGAGAGAATCCATGCCTATTCTACGACAGAGATGACAAACTACCCGGTCGTTCGACACCTTTTTCAGGGTTCAAGGAAGCTTAAAGCTCTGCGATGTTGAGCTGTTCGAACTTGTAGCCTTCGGCGGCAAGATCGCTCGAGAGCTTTTCGCCGAGGAAGAACTCAGAGATCTCGTCGAGCTTTTCGGTCGGGTTCACATCTGAGAAGCTGTCGGGGTAGACCATCGCGCCAACTTGGTAGCAGTTCGCGAGCGCGAGCTCGACATTGGTCGAATAGAAGCGATAGGAGATGAGCGAATACGTATGGCCATCTTGCACCGCCTTCAGCGCCTGATAGTAAGCAGGGTTGGTGCTGTAGTTCTCCTTGATGAGAGGCAGGTTGCCGCATTCCATGAAGATGTAGTCGGGCTGAGCCGCTGAAACGGTTTCGAGGTCGATCGTGAAGGCACCATCCGATTCGTGGCCATCGGCAACGTTGTCGATATTGCACGCCACGAAGGGCTGGAAGTTCGCTTCCGTACCATCGAAGCCATGACCGCCACGGAAGCTGATGCCAGCTGCGTAGGCGGTGTTGTTGTTCGCGTTTTTTGAGGCAGCGCTGCGCTGTTCAAGATCGTTGTTGATATCTTTGATGTAGTTCACCACATCGGCAGCGCGCTCTTCTTTACCAAGCACTTTGCCGAGCAGCTCGAGGTTGTTGTAATACTTGTCGTCGAACACGGTTTCGGGCTGATCGAGGCAGACGAAGGGAATGCCGGTCTTCTGTTGCAGGTTGTCGGCCTCATCGGCAGAAAGGCTGTCGCAGATAACGAGCTGGGGAGCGGCCTCCATGAGCGCCTCTTCATTGATGGTCACGCCGCTCGAGCCACCATCGCCGATAACGGGTAGGCTGGCGAACAGATCGTGATTCACGTGACGGTACGCGCAGCTCACATTATCTTCTTGCTCGGAAGCTTCGACGCCGACCACCATATCTTCAGCTTGCAAGTAGCACACAGGGCGCAGCGCGCAACCAACGGCAACGATGCGTTCGAGGTTCGCCGGGATCTCCACGCTACGGCCGCGCATGTCGGTGATGGTTTGGCCTTCCGCATTCGAGTTTGAGCTAGATTCGTTCGAGCTGCATCCGGTGAGCACGGCAGCTGCGAAAACGAGTGCGATCGCGCAGATGCAGACGCTCAAGCGCAGCCAGAGTTTTGATGTCGTTTGGTCTTTCATCGAGGGCCTTTCGTCTGGTTCATTAGCTGTGTTGTTACAATGAGAGAATTCGTAACATGTTACTGATGATAAATTAGTAACACCGAGCGTGCAAGTTCTGAGTCACAAGATCTTTGGTGAACGGCACACGGGGTTTGCTTACAACAGTGCAACAGCCTGGGAAGATGCGCTCATTTTGCTTTATGATTCACGCATCGAACACTACGAGACCCCGCGATCGGTCTTGATCAAGTGAATCAGGAGAAACGCTATGGTTGCCCAGCACTCACGGAAAAAGAAGGTTGCGCTTGGCGTGATCATCACCTTGGTATGTGTAGTGGTGGCCGTCTTGATCGGTTTCAATCTTTATATCCGCATTGCGTACAGTTCTTTTTACAGTAAGGCGCAGGAAGAATTTGCGATTCCTGGTGTGAGCAATGGCTTTATCTGCCAAGACCTCGACTACTACGATGAGGGTGATTGCTGGCTTTTCAGTGGTTATAGTTCAAGCGAAGGCCCCTCGTCACTGTATCGTCGCGATGCGAACGGCGAGACAGTGAAATTCACCGCCGAACTTCCCGATGGAACGCCGTACGAGGGGCATGGTTCTGGTATCACCACGTCCGAGAACTTCGCCTTCCTCACGTGCGATGAAGGTTATCTTGTGTTCGATGTTGCTGCGCTGGCCCGAGCAGGGGAGGGTGAAAGCGTGCGCGCGATCGATAAGGTCGATCTTGAAATCACGCCGGCTTTCATCAATATCGAGAACGATGCACTCTACACGGGAACGTTCCACCTTGAACCGAACTACGCTGCACCCGAACAACATCACCTGACCACGCCCGACGGGAGCGAAAATGCGGGCGTGCTCTTCGTCTATCCTGGTGATACGGCAGCGCGTTACGGCTACGCGCAGTCGCCCGCATGTGTCTATTCGTTGCCTGATAAAGTGCAGGGTGTGTGCGAACTGCCCAATGGCGATATCGTGCTCTCTACCTCTTATGGCCTTGCGGGTTCGCATTTGCTCACCTATCGTCCGGTGAACCAAGCGGCTACGCCAGTGGCTGAACTACCTGCCCAGCAAGAGGGAGGGAGTGGCGCTGCGGCCGCACAGCCAGTAGGCGATACATTTACTGTGAATGGAAAGCAGGTGCCGCTCTACTACTTCGATTCCATCAATCTTGTATCGGATCTTTCGGCGCCGCCTATGAGCGAGGGTATCGAATATCACAATGGCCGCATCTACATCTCCGAAGAAGCGGCCAGCAATAAGTATATCTTTGGCAAGCTCTATGGGGCGGGTATCGTCTACTCGCTTCCTGAAAACGCCTTCATCATTCCCTAACTAGTCGTTATTCCAGATGGGTTCGTAGCCGGGGAGGAAGGCATCGGCGTGGAGTGGGTTGGGCTTCGGCATGGGGTAGTTGCCGTCAAAGCAGGCCGTGCAATACTGCGGATGTTCAGCGTAGATGCACGATTTCAACCCTTCCAGAGAAAGATAGGCGAGCGAATCAGCGCCGATGTAATCGCATATCTCCTCGACCGATTGCGTTGCCGCAATCAGCTGTCCTTGCGTGTCGGTATTGATCCCTAGGAAGCATGGCCACACGATAGCGGGCGAAGTGATGCGCAAGTGAACTTCGGCGGCTCCAGCGTTGCGCAGCATCTGCACGAGTTGCTTGGAGGTGCTGCCACGCACGATCGAATCGTCCACCACGATGATGCGGCGATTGCGCACGGCGTAATGAAGCGGATTCAGCTTGATGCGAATGCCCTGTTCGCGCAATTCTTGGGTGGGCTCGATGAACGTGCGATCGACATAGCGATTCTTGATCAGGCCCTCTGAATACACCACGCCGCTCTCTCGCGCGTAGCCGATGGCCGCGGGAATGCCTGAATCGGGCACGCCGATCACGATGTCTGCTTCCACCGGCGCTTCGTGGAAGAGGCGCCTGCCCATGGCCTCGCGGGCACGATAGACGTTCGCGCTGTCGATCACCGAATCAGGACGCGCGAAATAAACGTATTCGAAGAGGCACTGCGCCGGTCGCGCGCAGAGGTGCGGATGTTCGTTAGCGATCTTCTTGGAATGGATGCCAGCGCTATCGATGCGCACGAGTTCGCCGGGAGCGATGTCGCGCAAGTAGGTAGCGCCTACCAGGTCGAATGCGCAGGTTTCGCTCGCGATGGTAAAACCGCCTTTGCTGGGAAGTTCGCCCAAGCAAAGGGGGCGGATGCCCGAGAAGTCGCGCAGCGCATAGAGCGCATCGGGGGCAAGGATCACGATCGAGTATGCCCCTTGTGCGGTATGCATGAAGCGCTCGAGCGCGCTCTCAAGGCTTTTGGTCTCGCGCGCGAAATGGGCAATGAAATCGGTTGCGATCTGGGTATCGCTTACAGCGGTGCTGGTGGTGCAAACTCCGTTCAGGCTGCTTGTCTCTTGACCACCACCCATCGATTCGAGCAGGTCGGCCGTATTGGTGAGCGTGCCATTGTGGGCGAGCGCGAATCCACCCGTCTCATCGAGCGCAACGAGCGGCTGAGCCATCTGAAGGCTGATGTCCGGATCTTTGCCGCTGGTGGAGTAGCGCACGTGCCCGACGCCAGCTTGTCCTTGCAGTGCTGCGATGGTCGTGTCGTCGAACACCTCACGCGCTAGACCAAGCCCTTTCTCGCAGGTGAGGGCTGTACCATTGCTCACTGCGATGCCAGCAGATTCTTGCCCGCGGTGCTGCAGCGCTTGAAGACCGAAGAAGGTGAGACGCGCAACATCCGCGTCGGGTGCCCAGATGCCGAATACGCCACAGGCTTCATGAAGCGCATCGTCTGGGCTTTTAGAGCAGGGCGTGCAAGGGGTGCTGGACTCGGAGGCAGGGCAAAAAGACGGTTTCAGCTTAGGCATCATAGGTTCCTGTTTTCTTACGAGGGTTAGTTTGAAGAGGCGATCAGAACGGCGGTTTGCGCGGGCGAAGCATGCGTGTTGTTCGCGGGGCAAGCCGCGCAGGCCGCAGACATAAAGAAAGCCCGCACGAGCTGCACGGGCTTTCGGGATCTACACCAGCTGCTTGATGCGATCGACCGCTTCGAGCAGGCGATCGTCGGGCGTGGTGAGCGAAATGCGGATGTAGCCTTCGCCTTCAGGACCGTAGCCGTTGCCCGGTGTGACCACTACATGCGCTTCTTCGAGCAGTTTGGTGGCGAAGGATTCGGATGTTTCGCCTTCGGGTACCTTCGCCCACACATAGATGGTGGCCTTCGGTGCTTCGCACTCCACGCCGATCGCACGCAGGGCATCTACCACCAGGTCGCGGCGCTTCTGGTAGAGCGCGCACATCTCTTCGACGCAGGTCTGCGGACCCGTGAGCGCTACGATAGCTGCATCTTGAATGGCAGTGAACTGGCCAGAATCAAGGTTGTTCTTCACGGTACCCAACGCCTCGATGGCTTTCGGGTTACCGCATGCGAACCCGATACGCCAACCGGTCATGTTGTAGGACTTGCTTAAGCTGAAGAACTCGATGCAGCAGTCCATGGCGTGCGGGCGCTGGAGGATGGAGGGGGCTTCGTAGCCGTCGTAGCAGATATCGCAGTAGGCGTTGTCGTGCGCGAGCAGGATGTCGTGTTCGCGGCAGAACGCGATAGCCTTGTCGAAGTATTCAGGCGTTGCGCAGGCGCCCGTGGGATTGTTCGGATAGCTCAAGAACATGATCTTTGCGCGCTCGAGCACCTCTTCTGGGATGTGATCGAAGTCAGCCAGGAAGCCGTTTTCCTTGTTCATGGGCATGAAATAGGTATTGGCGCTCTGCAGCGTGGCCCCACCAGAATAGACGGGGTAGCCGATGGCAGGTGCGAGCACGTAGTCGCCTGGGTTCACGAAGGCGGTGTGTAGGTGTGCGATGCCTTCCTTGCTGCCGATGAGCGCGAGCACTTCGGTCTTCGGATCGAGCGTCACGTCGAACTTGCGCTTCATGTAATCGGCGCAGGCCTGACGATAGGCGAGCGAACCGGCGTAATCGGGATACTGGTGGTTCGTGGGGTTGCGGATGGCCTCAGCCATAGCATCGACGATGTGTTCAGGTGTAGGCATATCGGGGTCGCCGATCCCGAGCGAGATCACATCGATACCCTGTTCGGTAAGGGCTGCTTTCTTTGCATCGATCTGGGCGAACAGGTAGGGGGCAAGGTGGTTCAGGCATTCAGCAGTTTGCATGGGGCTCCTTTTGTTGAGGTGGGCTGGTGGCAGAGGGCGCCTTATTGGGCGGGGCGACGTTTGTGGGTAACTTGCATGGGTTTGTGCTTTTGATTGTTGTTAACTCCCTTGCGTGCGTTCATCATGTTTACGGTGCCGCACTGACGTTCGAGCTTTTGAAGCTTTCTGCTGGTTACCATGCGATCAGCTCCTTGGGATCTACAGTGCCGCTGAAGCTCGTCGCGGCGGGACCGGTCATGATCACGTGACCGCCTTCAAGGGCGATATGAAGCACACCGCCAAGCAGATGCAGGTCGGCAGCGGATTCTGTCTTGCCTAAAAGGTGTGCGGCAACCTGGGTCGCGCAGGCACCCGTGCCGCAAGCGTGAGTCTCGCCGCAACCACGTTCGAATACGCGCATCGAGATGTTGCGTGCATCTTCGACCACGGCGAATTCGACATTGGTCTTCTCGGGGAAGAACTCATGAGCCTCGAAGAACGAGCCCACACGGGCAACATCGAAGGTTCTGAGCGAACGGGGCGTGTCTGTGAAGCATTCATCGGGAAGTGCTGCGAGCGTTTCTTCGTCGAGGAAGCACACGGCATGAGGGTTTCCCATGCTCACACAAGCGAAGGTGAAGGCACCCCAGGGTGATTCGATCGTTTGAACCACGATGGCTTCAGCATCGATCGCGCAGGCATCTGCGTGTGTGGTTGGTGAGGTTTCAGCGTTCGGCGCGACGGGAATGAGCGCGGCTTCGAGGATAGGGGTATCCATATCGACCGTTGCGGTCGCAAGCTTGTTCTCGGCGTCGACCGTGAACGTGATGGGCTTCGGGCCAGCGAGCGTATCGGCTACGAATGAGCCGCTTTCTGCGCTCACGTAGCCATGGTCGACAAGGAATTTCGCGAAGCAGCGCACGCCGTTCCCGCACATCTGCGCGAGCGATCCATCTGCGTTGATATAGTGCATATAACCTGCGCATTCACTGCGCGGAGAAGGCTTCACTACGATCACGCCATCGCCACCGATGCCGGTGTGGCGATCGCACAGCGCCGCAACCTCGGCGGTGGAAAGTTCGAGCTCCTTTTCCATAGCGTCAAAGAACACGAAGTCGTTGCCGAGGCCATGAAGTTTCCAGAACGGATAGGTTGCCATGCTCGCTCCCTCTCTCTCATTTATCGAAGCGCATGGGGCTTATCTATCCTTAGCCTACGCGCGTAATATTTCGAGAATGTTTAGAGAACGAAAAAATCTGCGAATATGTGGCACTTTCAACTATGAAGAGTGGCGAAGGCAGTGAGGTAGCAAAGTGACTCTTTTCCGACCAAATTCATTTTAATAAAACCCGAGAAAAGCAGTGACGCATGAGCGAAGCAGCGTTAGCTGGTTCGCGAACAGGGAAACGGGTCACTTTGTGCCTCACTACCTTCGCCACTCTGGTGTTGCGTGACTTCAATGCTAGAGATCTTGGAGGGCGATCACGCCCACCGCCCCTTGGCGCGCTGCCTCCATGCCAGCGATCATCGCCTGCGCACCAGCAAGCGTGGTCGTATGGCAGATGCCGTGGCGCACGGCTGCGCTTCGAATCTCATAGCCATCAGAGCGCGTGGCGGTGCCGAAGGGCGTGTTGATGATGAGCGAGATCTTCCCGTCGCGAATCAGATCAAGCGCACTGGGGCGTTCACCTTCGCCATCTGCCGCGTCGGCTTCGTGAATCTTGGAAACTTCCAAGCAATCGATGCCCGAAGCGCGCAGCACTTTCGCCGTGCCTTGCGTGGCCACGATGCCAAATCCCATGCGCTCAACATCGCGAATGAGCGAGACGATCGCGCGCTTATCGCCGTCGTTGACGCTCACGAACGCAAGACCGCCTTCGGGCATCGCGTAGTCGATCGCGAACTGGGTCTTCGCGTAAGCTGCCGGCACGGTGGGCGCAATGCCCATCACTTCGCCAGTCGATTTCATCTCAGGCCCTAAGATCACGCGCGCACCGGGGAAACGGCCCCACGGCATCACGGCTTCCTTCACGCAATAATAGTCGGGGTCGGCTTTATGCGCAGGCAGCCCCAGGCGGGCAAGCTTTTCTCCTGCCATGATGCGCGCAGCAGCCTTCGCCAGTGGAACGCCCGTTGCCTTCGAGACGAACGGCACCGTGCGGCTTGCGCGCGGGTTCGCTTCGATCACATAAACTACCTGGTCTTTGATCGCGAACTGGATGTTTAAGAGCCCTTTTACGCCCAAGCGCAGCGCGAGCTTCGCGGCAATGTCTTGTAGCGTGTTCACGATGCCTTCGGAAAGCGAGTAGGGCGGAATGACGCAGGCCGAATCGCCGGAGTGGATGCCAGCCATTTCAATATGCTCCATCACGCCGCCAATGTAGACATCGGTTCCATCGCAGAGGGCATCAAGATCGACCTCGATCGCGCCTTCTAGGAATTTATCGAGATAGATCGGGTGATCGGGAGAGATCTGCGCGGCTTGGGTCATGTAGGTCTCAAGCTGGTTCGCATCGTAGACGATGGCCATGCCGCGTCCTCCCAGCACGTAGCTGGGACGCACGAGCAGCGGGAATCCGATGTGCTCTGCCACGCGGCACGCCTGCTCGTAGGTTGATGCCATGCCTGCGGCAGGGTAGGAGATCCCCAGCTCATCAAGGATGTTCGAGAACAGATCGCGGTCTTCAGCCAGATCGATCGAGGCTGGTGTTGTGCCGATGATCGGAACGCCTGCTGCCTGAAGCGCACTGGCAAGCTTCAGCGGTGTTTGGCCGCCTAGCGTCAAGATCACACCATCAGGGTCGACCGCCTCGACTACATCCATCACGTCTTCGAAGGTGAGCGGCTCGAAGAAGAGCATGTCGGAGGTATCGTAGTCGGTCGAAACGGTTTCGGGGTTGCAGTTGATCATGATGGTCTCGTAGCCATCAGCCGCCAACGCGTAGCTCGCCTGTACGCAGCAGTAGTCGAATTCGATGCCCTGCCCGATGCGGTTGGGGCCTGCGCCCAAGATGATGATGCGCTTACGCTCCTTCGGTGCGAGTTCAGTCTCTGCCGCATCGTAGGTCTTGTAGTGATACGAGGTGGTGCTCGCGAATTCGGCGGCGCAGGTATCCACGGTCTTGAATGCGGGCAGCACGCCTAAGATCTTGCGGCAAGCGCGCACGGTCTCTTCCGTCGCACCAGTCAGTTCAGCGATGAGCGCATCGCTCATACCTTCTTGCTTGAGCAGGCGAAGGGCCTCGGCATCCAGGTCTTCCAGCTTCAGGTCGCGCAGATTTTCCTGCATGCGCACCATATCGGCGATGCACCCCAAGAAGAATGGATCGATGCCTGAAAGTTCGTGAATGCGCGTTGCGGTAAGCCCGCGGCGAAAGCCTTCGGCCACGTGGAAGATGCGCTCGGCGCTCGGGCGTGCGATCTCGGCTTCCAGTTCCACGTCGCTCATCTGAGCATACGCGGTAGCCTCTTTGCGGGTAGGAGCCAGACCGATATGACCATCCTCCAAACTGCGCAGTGCTTTGGCGAGCGCCTCTTCGAAGGTGCGGCCGATCGCCATCACTTCGCCCACTGCTTTCATGCGGGTGGTAAGCGTATCATCGGCGCCTTGGAACTTCTCGAATGCGAAGCGCGGCACCTTCACCACGCAGTAATCGATGGAAGGCTCGAAGCAGGCGGGCGTAACGCGTGTGATATCGTTCATGATCTCGTCGAGCGTGTAGCCCACGGCTAGCTTTGCTGCCGCTTTCGCGATAGGAAAGCCGGTCGCCTTCGAAGCGAGTGCCGAAGAACGCGACACACGCGGGTTCATCTCGATCACGATCATGCGGCCGTTTTCGGGGTTGATGGCGAACTGCACGTTCGAGCCGCCGGTCTCCACGCCGAT
>CABQIW010000028.1 GCA_902464295.1 uncultured Eggerthella sp. | reverse complement strand
ATGGGAAATAGAATCCTAGTCAGCTGTCCATGTACATAGCTCGATGTTGTGTGTTAGGTCATACAAGACAAGGCGATTTCTGGTCACTTCAGTGACCAGAGCAATCTTTCCCATGGAGCTTTCAGTCGCCAGAATAATGTGTTGACTGCTTTGTGAGTTCGCTGATATTTCTGCAAGCGAAAGTCTGCGATCAACGTTCATCCGGGAAATAGAATGTCATCGCTCTATTGAGACACTAGCGCACCATACCTTGTTCCATCGATTGTTTCGATGACCAAGCGTGATCCGTCAGAGCTAATCCATATTGTTTTTGGCTTTTGCGATGGGATTGAATTTCGGTTGACCATGACTGACAGGGAAATAGAATGCTATAAGGAACGCAGAATGGCAATTTTCCCATCGTTCGCATGCTTCAGTTCATGCGCAGATGGGTTTTCGAAAACCTCGTAGTATTCATTGTCTGACAAGTAGAATCTAAAGAATACGTTTCCATCGCCGAAACCCAAACGCACTTTCTTGGGCACTGATGAGATCTCGAGACGGGAAATAGAATCACGCAGCCTTGGCGAAGTCTCTTCTGGCGACGATGCCAGCATACATGTCTTCGCATGTTTTGCCGAGGACAGAGCGCGCTATCTTCTTCTGAGCGCGTTTGGTGACTGCAGCCGAAAGCGCATAGTAATAGCGGAACGTCGTCTGGATCGTTGAGTGGCCCATCATGGCTGCTGCTTGGGCTATAGGTATCAGGTTGGCAGCTATGGTGCCCCAAGTATGCCTGAGGTTCTTCATGGCGATTCGGGGCAACCGCTCACGCTTGATATGGCGTTGTATCGACCGGTAAACCTGGCTTGGTTTGTTCGCGCCTATGATGCGGCCTTTCGGTCGTCCAGCATCAACCCACAGCTGATGCAGCCTATCGAGCGCCCAGGGTGGCAGGTATAAGTCACGCTCACTTTTAGCAGTCTTCGGATCGTATTCGTAAAGCACACCTTTTACTTCCTGCAGAGTCCCGCGGATTGGCACTAAGCCAGTACGCCAGTTGATGTCTTGCCAATGCAGGTAGTAATTTTCGCCTGGTCGCACGCCCAGGGCGGCGCTGATGATCAGCGTTGGCTCGTGCTCTTGCCCCACGAAGCCGCGCACGAGCTTCTTCAGGCGGCGCGTGGTGAGAGTTTCGGGTTTGTACTTAGGCTTACGCGGCAGCTCGACGCCCTGACACGGGTTCCAAAGCCTCAGCTTAAACTTTGAGATCGCCCAGTTGATGATCTGCCTGAGGCATTTGAACGCTTTCTCTGCAGCTCCGGGCTTCTCGAATTCATCTATCCAATCCTGGATATCGTCCGGCTCTATCTCCGATATTTCCATATGGCCAAAGCGCGGTATGACATGCAGTTCGATCGATGACTCATAGCCAGCAACCGTGTTGGCGCGCCGGCGCTTGGTCTTTTCGGGCAGATAGTGCTTGCGTGCGATTTCTCTAATGTTCATTTTTATCTCTTTCGTCTCTAAGTGACACCTTCCTGAAACTAGCAGATAGCAGATGAAGGAAAGGTGCCCTATGACGTTTATCTTCGAAGCGCTGCCAGCGATTATTGCTGCTGTCACGCTTGGCCTTTTGGGCTGGATTTCGCAGAAGGTTTTCGAGTTCATTAAAGCATTCAAGGCCGAGCACGCGATATTGCTTGAGTCGCAACGAAACCAGCTCAAGGCCCAGATAGTCCAAATCTATGAAACCGCTAAGGCACGCGGATACATCTCTCATATGGAGCTCGATACGCTCAATCGTCTTGCAGATAGCTATTTCGCGTTGGGCGGGAATCACTACATTCACGAAGTTGTCAAGAAAGCAAATGCACTACCAGTCGGTGGTGAAGAAATACCTGCAGAGCATTAGGAGGCACTATGACAGATTACGAGAAAAACTCAGCAATTAAGAAATGGTTGAAGGCAGCAGGTGTTCGTGCTGCAAAGACAGCTGCACAAACAGCAGTGGCGATGATCCCTGTGGGTGTGGGCATTCATGAGGTTGGGTGGATTGGCGTTATGAGCACAGCTGCGCTTGCTGCAGCATTGTCGATCTTGACGAGCGTCGCTGGAGTCCCAGAGGTCGATAACGGGGAATCCGTGCTCAAACTCGGTGAGTAATATGCCCTACTTTGCACAAGCATCGATTGATGAGAACGGCAAGATTGCTGGAGGGCAAGCAGGCAATCAGAGCGGCAAAGAGCTAAACACTCGAGCGGTTTATTCGTCTGCATCGAATCCATGGTTTTCTGTTGTTGCGAAAGATCCACGCGTGCTCGCTGAGATCAACCGCCTTGCTAAAGCGGCAGTTGCAAACCCTTACATCGGTTACGATCAAGATCAGCGCAACACGTTGCTCATCCAGGCGCGAAAGGTCGGGTGGGATTTGTCAAAGATTGTGATCTCATGCGAAACCGATTGTTCAGCATGGGACGGAACTCTTGCGATCTGCGCGACGTATCGCATCCTTGGTCAGGAAGCGGGCGACACTGTTTACAACGTACTCTACGAAGGCGGAAACTTGCCCGCTACAGGAAACTTCCGCGAGAAGTTTGGCAAGCTTGGGGAATACTTCGAGATTCGAGAGAGCATGTCTGTTACGCCAGGCGCGTTTAACTGCCGTAGTGGCCATGCGGTCACTACGGTTGATGTGATGGTCACACCCGGCAAGCTGTCAAGTGGCGCAAGCTCAGGCTTTAGCATTGCATCGTCGAAATACCCCTGCAAGGGATGGACCGGCGAGGAGGTAAGGCGAATCCAGCGAGCGCTCGAGGCGAAGGGTTACTCGATTGGCAAATCTGGTATCGATGGCGATTTTGGTGTTGATACCGATGCGGCGGTTCGCAAATTTCAACGCGATCGTGGTCTTGAGATCGATGGTATTGTTGGTCCTATGACGCAAACTGCCCTTTACAATACGAACGCGCCTGTCACGCCTTCGATCGCTTATCGCACAGGTACTTATTCAACCGTAGTTGGCGATCTTAATGTTCGCACTGGCGCAGGAACTGGCTACAGGCGCAAGACTAAAGCTGAGCTCACGGCAGACGGCCGCAAGCACAGCAACGATCACGGTCAACTGAATAGTGGAACCAGGGTAACTGTGTCGAAGGTGCAACGAGATTCAGGTGGCAACACCTGGGGATTGATCCCAAGTGGTTGGATCTGCTTAGAGTGGGCTGGAAAAGCCTACGTTAAATAATGGAAGGATTTAGAAAGAAACCTATCCCCATTTATCCCTATTTATCCCCATTTATTAGTTTTTGACCATCAACAAAAAAAGAAAGGTCAGAGCGATTTTTGCGCTCTGACCTGCTCTTTTAATGGAGCCAACGGCCGGACTCGAACCGGCGACCTACGCATTACGAGTGCGTTGCTCTACCACCTGAGCCACGTTGGCTTGTGTTGGTGAAGCGCCTGCGGACAAGGCCGCGCACGCAATCACGAGCAGTAACGAAGTATACCGACAAACGGGCAAAAAAACAACTATCAGGTATCGAATGGTTCGCGCGCCCGAGCTGCAGGTTGTTTTCGCCTACCATGAAAGAGCTATCGGCTGTTATAGAGAATGAACGTGGTCGGCTGAAAGCAGTAAAGCAGCAAAGAAGCAAAGCGAAGTAATCGCCGAAGGGAACGACGGGCGAACTAGATGCCACGCGAGCACTTCAAATCACGACTCGGGTTCATCCTGATCAGCGCAGGTTGCGCGATCGGGCTGGGCAACGTATGGCGTTTTCCCTACGTGGTGGGCGAATACGGCGGTGCGGCGTTCGTGCTGCTCTATCTGGTCTTCCTCGCGATCCTCGGCATCCCGATCCTGGTCATGGAGCTTGCGGTCGGTCGCGCAAGTCAAAGATCGGTCGCGCAAGCGTTCGACCGTCTCGAACCACCAAAAACAAAGTGGCACTACTTCAAATGGGTGGCGCTGGCCGGCCAATACCTGCTCATGATGTTCTACACCACCGTGGCGGGCTGGATGCTCTCCTACATTCCGAAGATGGCAACAGCCAACCTAGCAACCATGGATGCGGCGGGCACGAACGCGCTCTTCGGCACTATGCTCGCTAACCCCGGTGAACTCGTGTTCTGGATGTTCCTTGCCTGCGCAATAGCGCTTTTCGTGTGTCACCTCGGCCTGCAGAAAGGGGTGGAGCGCGTCACAAAAGTGCTGATGGTCTGCTTGCTTGCCCTTATTGCGCTGCTCGTAATCCGTTCGGTTACTTTGGAAGGTGCAGGAGCGGGCATCGCGTTCTACCTCAACCCCGATTTCTCGAAGATCTTTGCAAGTCCTGGCGCATTTTCTGATGCGGTGTTCGCGGCGCTCGGTCAGGCATTCTTTACGCTTTCCATCGGTCTTGGATCGATGGAGATCTTCGGCAGCTACATCAACAAGAAGCATGCACTTCCTGGCGAAGCGGTGCGCATCGCGGGGCTTGATACCTTCGTTGCGCTCGCAACGGGCTTCATCATCTTCCCGGCGTGCTTCGCATTCGGCGTTGCTCCCGATTCGGGTCCTGGCCTGGTATTTGTTACGCTTCCGGCGGTCTTCTCGCAGATGTGGATGGGTGGTCTATTCGCCACGCTCTTCTTCGTGTTCATGAGTTTTGCGGCTATCTCGACGCTCATCGCGGTCTTCGAAGCCATCATGAGCTTCTGGATGGACCAATGGAAGTTCAGCCGCAACAAAGCGGTAGCGATCAATGCGCTTCTTATCCCGCTGCTCTCGTTGCCCTGCGCACTTGGTTTCAACGTGTGGTCGGGTGCCGAGCTTCCCGGTATCGGCAACATTCAAGCCATCGAAGACTTCGTTGTGTCGAACAACTTGCTCATCGTCGGCTCACTGGTGTTCACGCTCTTTTGCGTGAGCAAGCGCGGTTGGGGATGGAAGAATTTCCTACAAGAGGTGAACACTGGCGACGGGCTGCATTTCCCTAAAGCGCTCTATTATTGGGTGAAGTTCGGCATCCCCGTGCTCATCGTTGTAGTCCTGATTTCTGGCTGGGCGCCGCTCATCTCAAGCTGGCTGGATGGCTGGTAACGCCTGGTAAATAAGGTCTTTCATTCTAATCATATGATATGATGGTCAATCTCGTGGCTCATATATTGAAGACTACCCTTGATTGGAGATTAGATGCAAAGATCAAAACAATCATTTCGTTCACGCTTCTTTTACGTCATTGTTGCGCTGTTTTCTTTATGGGCACTACTATTCCTCTGTGCTTGCACCTCCCAGGATGACACAAGTGAAAACGACCTTCGAAACAAAGCATTCGGTGAGAAGTGTAGTGAATTGATTGAGACATATGGGGCTCCTTCGACTCAATCACAGATAAGTACAGAGTATGCAACTGGGCTTTGCCTTGCTGATCTTATTGATTTTAATGGTGATGGAAAAGATGAATTGATCGTGGCTTATGCTGCTAGTAAACAACAGGATTCTTATGGTGTTCCTCCTGTCAAGGTAGAGATTTGGTCATTTGACGGCCAGGATTTACAGCAGGTCTTTCAAGGGGATCCTTCTTTATGGGGCACTAATGGTTATTTCCCTTTTATTGATCTATACTCTCGTGCCGATGAAGAAGGATTGGCTTTTTTGAGGCAAACATGTCATGGATCGGCGCCGATCATCTACTCATATGAACTCTTAGGTTATAAAGACGATGGATCCTTCGGTGATATTGTTGAGCCTGCTTTATCTCTTCAAGATTTTGAGTCGAGTTTAGGCGAATCAAAATATCGTGCATATCTTTTTGATGTAAGCAGCGGAGAGCTTGAGCCCGGGATCTTACTGGATAAAGTGATTTCTGATACAAAAGAGACGCTTAACGATCTGAATGTGGATATGACTATCTCAAAAAAGAAAGTTGATCAATCCGAAGATCAAACAGCAGAGGATGGCACGATCACCAATGCGATATACCTTGATCTAGACGCTGTTGAGAAAGACATGAATGAAAATCCAGCGCGCGCAAAACTAAATTGGGAGGGTAAGGTCGTCAAATACTCTTCAACAATTACTCAAATTACGGAAGACTCGGTCTATTTGGATACAGGCAAAAACTATGCTTTGTGTGTATCGTCGCTGCCGCTCGAAGAGATTGCTCAATTGAATAAGGGCGATCACGTAACAGTGGTTGGCGCGTATCTCCCTCATGTTGGGATCGATGGCTATTCGATCGTTCAGGATAATGTCGGTTAGGAATTTAGTTTTCAGTCAATTCGTTTCAATAAGGTTGAAATCTGAGATTTGTTCTAAACGATGTTGTATTCCGAAAGCGCCCGAACGGTACGCTAGTTTACCTTCCTCGGGCACTTTTTCGTTTTTTGATTAATCTTACACATTGAATTTGAAGTGCATGACATCGCCGTCCTGCACGACGTAATCCTTGCCCTCCTGACGAAGCTTGCCCGCATCGCGACAGCCTTTCTCGCCATCGTAGGCAGAGTAATCTTCGAAGCTCGCGGTTTCGGCCTTGATGAACCCGCGCTCAAAATCCGTATGGATGGTGCCCGCAGCTTGCGGAGCCTTCGCGCCGATCGGAATGGTCCAGGCACGCACTTCCATCGGGCCGCTCGTGAAGAAGCTCTGCAGGCCGAGCAGGTGATATGCCTCACGCACCAAGCGCGCCAAACCTGATTCTTCAAGCCCCATGGCTTCCAGATACTCTGCGGCCTCAGCTGGATCAAGCTCTGCTAGGTCCGCCTCAACCTTCGCACTGATCGGTACGGGTGCAACGCCGTCGATCTCGGCGAAATCGGAATCGAGCGCATCCTCATCCACGTTGGCAATGTAGAGCATCGGCTTCATGGTCAGCAGATGCAGGTCGTAGATAAGTTCGCGTTCCTCGTCAGTCAGATCGAGCTGCAGCGCGCGCTTGCCTTCGTTCAGACCAGCTTCAACCTTCAGCACGGCATCAAGCTTCTTCGCCGCATCCTTGCCACGCTTGGCATCCTTCTCAAGGCGCGGCTTCGCCTTCTCGATCGTAGCCAGATCAGCCAGCACAAGTTCGGTCTTGATGGTCTCGACATCGCTCGCAGGGTCGACTTTACCAGCCACATGGACCACATCAGGGTCGCTGAAGAAGCGCACGACCTCGCAGATCGCGTCGGTCTCGCGAATGTTGTGCAAGAACTGGTTGCCCAGGCCTTCACCGTGCGAAGCGCCCTCGACCAGACCTGCGATATCCACGAACTCGACCGTGGCCGGCACGATGCGATCGGGATTGTCGATCTCGGCTAAGCGATCCATGCGCGCATCGGGCACGGGCACGATGCCCACGTTCGGTTCGATGGTGGCGAACGGATAATTCGCCGCCAAACCCCCTTTATTAGTAAGGGCGGTGAACAGCGTTGATTTGCCGACGTTGGGAAGTCCGACGATACCGATGGAAAGCGCCACGAGATTGCTCCTTCATGTTTCAGTGCTAAGCGCGCCCGAAGCGCGCGTGTGTAGGTGTGTTGGGTAATCATACCACCCGCGCCCGCCCCGCGAAAACGCCGCGGTCACTTCACCTTCTTTTTCTCCATTTATCCGCTATTGACCACCCGCACCTCGCGCCAAGCAGCGTATACTTCTGAAGGTAGAAACAACGCGCGTTTTTGGAGGTTTAGCGTGGGCGGATATTTCGGTGCAGTTTCGCACAGAGACGTGAGTTTGGATGTGTTCTTCGGGGTTGATTACCACTCCCACCTGGGAACGAAGCGCGCAGGCATGATCATCTTCAGCAAGGAACGCGGCTTTCAGCGTCAGATTCACAACGTGGAGAACACCCCGTTCCGCACCAAATTCGAGAAAGACCTCGCAACCTTCGAAGGCACCAGCGGCATCGGCTGCATTTCCGATAGCGATCCGCAACCGCTGCTCGTTCGTTCGCATCTAGGCGTGTTCGCGCTCACTACGTGTGGTGTGATCAACAACGCCGACGCGCTCATCGAAGAATACTTCGCCGACCATGGCAATCAATTCATGGCCATGAGCTCGGGCAAGGTGAACGAGACCGAACTGGTCGCAGCGCTCATCAACCAGGAAGACGACTTCGTTTCCGGCATCAAGCACGTGCAGGAAAAGGTCGAAGGCTCCATGACGCTGCTGCTCATGACCGAAGAAGGCAACATCATCGCCGCGCGCGATAGGCTTGGCCGTCTGCCGGTGCTCATCGGTAAGAACCATGAAGGCTACTGCGCGTCCTTCGAGTCATTCGCCTATCAGAAGATCGATTACGAAACGGTCTACGAGCTGGGTCCCGCCGAGATCGTGAACATCACGGCCGATGGCTACGAAACGCTTGCGCCCGCCGGTGAAGACATGAAGATCTGCGCCTTCCTTTGGACCTACTATGGCTATCCCACCTCAACCTACGAAGGCATGAACGTCGAGGTCATGCGCTACCGCAACGGTGCGGTCATGGCGCGCGACGAAGCCGAGCAAGTGGGCATCCCCGAGCTCGACTATGTGGCAGGCATTCCCGATTCGGGCACGCCGCATGCCATCGGCTATTCAACCGAAAGCAAGACCGCGTTCGGTCGTCCGTTCATCAAGTACACGCCCACTTGGCAGCGCTCGTTCATGCCGGAGAATCAGGACGTGCGTAACAAGGTGGCGAAGCTCAAGCAGATCTCGGTGCCCGAGCTCATCAAGGACAAGGAACTCCTGTTCGTGGACGACTCCATCGTGCGCGGCACCCAGCTGCGCGAAACGGTCGAGTTCCTCTATGGCTCCGGCGCGAAGGCAGTGCACATGCGGTCGGCCTGTCCGCCCATCATGTTCAATTGTAAGTACTTGAACTTCTCGAGCAACAAGTCCGAGATGGATCTGATCGCGCGCCGCGTGGTGCAGCAGCTTGAAGGCGATGAAGGCCAGCAGCACCTTGAAGAATACGCCGATGCATCGACCGAGCGTGGAAAATGCCTGCTCAAGACCATTTGTGAAGACATGGGCTTCGACTCACTGCGCTATCAATCGCTCGAGGGCATGATCGAGGCGATCGGCATCGATCCGTCGAAGATCTGCACCTACTGCTGGAACGGCAAAGAATAGTCCGCTCCAGCTCGTTCGGGCGTGTTCGCTCCGGCGTGCTCGCCCTGGCGCATTCGACCGCGCGTTCGCTCAATCCAATGAATCTATAGTGCATGGCGATCAATGCCATGCACTTCTTGTCTTAAGGCTTCGTGGTGTCGTAGTAAACTACTAACGAAGAGGCTGTATTGAAAGGAATCACGCACATGGAATATAGAGAGATCGGCAAAACAGGCTGCAAGGTAAGCCCGCTCGGCTTCGGCATGATGCGCCTTCCGCTGAAAGAAGGCGGCCAGGCTGGCAATGCCACGAGCATCGAAGAAGTGGATGTTGAAAAGACCATCGAAATGGTGCATTACGCCATCGATCACGGCGTCAACTACATCGATACCGCGTTCAACTACGTGGGCGGCAACTCCGAGAAGATCGTGGGTCAGGCGCTGGCGGGTGGCTACCGCGACAAGGTCTATCTGGCCACCAAGTCTCCCACCTGGATGTATAAGACCGAAAACGATTTCGACAGCTTGCTGGCAAAGCAGCTCGAACGTCTGCAGACCGATCATATCGATTTCTACCTGCTTCATTCCCTGAACGGCGGTAGTTGGAAGCGTTGCAAGAAGGTGGGCGCGGTCGAGAGCATGATCAAGGCGAAGGAAGACGGCCGCGTGAAGCACATCGGCTTCTCCTTCCACGACGACTTCGAGCTCTTCGAAGAGGTGCTCGATGCGGCCGATTGGGATTTCTGCCAGATCCAGCTGAACTACTACGATCAGGAATTCCAGGCGGGGCTCAAGGGCCTTAAGCTTGCGGCAGAGCGCGGCCTTGGCGTGGTCATCATGGAGCCGCTGCGCGGTGGCTTCTTGGTCGATCTTCCGCCGAAGGTGCAGGAAGTGCTCGACAAGGCAACCGACAAATCACCGGTCGAGCTGGCCTTCGATTGGATCTGGAACATGCCTGAGGTAAGCACGGTGCTCTCTGGCATGAGCAGCATGGAAATGCTCCAAGAAGATATCGCGTTCGCGGAAAAGGCCAAGCCCGGCATGCTTTCTGCTGAAGACACGGCCGTTATCGAACAGCTCCGCGAGAGCTTCAACCAGTTCTCGGTCGTTCCGTGCACTGGTTGCAACTATTGTGTGGAATACTGCCCCGAGAAGATCGTCATCCCGTATAACTTCACGGCGTACAACATGCGCTTCCTCTACGACAACATGGATATGGCGCGCGAATATTATCAGGTAGAAGTGCCGAAATTCGGCCGCACCGCCGAGAACTGCACGAGCTGCGGTTCCTGCGAAGAGATCTGTCCGCAGCACATCGCTATCAGTACCTGGATGCCGAAGATCGACATGCTGCTGGGCGAAGACTAATCGTGCAACAGCTCGATCTCGAACAGATCGCCCCGCTCGTGCCCGAAGCGCTGGGGCGTTTCTTCCGCGAGCATCCACGAGTCGCACTTGCCTATTCGGGCGGGTGCGATTCGGTCTTTTTGCTCGCCTGTGCGCTGGCGTGTGGCGCTGAAGTGCGTCCCTTCACGGTGAACACAGCGTTCCAGTATGCCTTCGAAGCGGATGATGCGCGCCTGGCAGCTGATCAGCTGGGAAGCGAGACGAGCCTGCTCACGCTCGACATCTTCGCGCATCCTGAAGTGGTCGCGAATCCGCCCGATCGGTGCTACCACTGCAAACGCGTCATCTTCACCACCATCAAAGAAGCGGCAGCCCGCGAAGGCATCGAAGTGCTGATCGATGGCACGAACGCCTCCGACGACCCTGCGCGCCGCCCGGGCTTCCGCGCGATCGAAGAGCTAGGCGTGCGCTCACCTCTGCGCGAGGCGAACCTCACGAAGGATGCGATCCGCGAGCTTTCACGCAAGATGGGGCTGGTCACCGCCGATAAGCCGAACTATTCCTGCCTCGCAACGCGCGTCGAGGCACATTGCCCGATAACGCCTGAACTCCTTGCATCCTTTGTGCAGGAAGACTGGCGCACCCGCGAAACCAATGCCTAACATGGTAACCTTGAGAAGTGCGAAAATGCGGGGGTAGAGAACCAAGGTGACGAACGACCGGGTAGTTTGTCACCAACTTCGTACGACATGTATCGAACGCAGAAGATGAAAGGAGAGGGAATCATGGCTGTAGAAGATATCCGCACGGTGCTCGAAGAGCTTGCTGCGGGGAATACCACGGTCGATGCAGCATTGCTCGCGCTGCGCAAAGAGCCCTTCTCCGATCTGGGCTACGCCAAGGTCGACCATCATCGCGAGATGCGCCAAGGCGCTGCTGAAGTGATTTATGGTGCTTCGAAGACCTACGAGCAGATCAAGGGCATCAGCCAATCGCTGCTTGATAATGGCCAAACGTGCATCCTGATCACGCGCGTTTCGGCTGAAAGCGCTGCCAAGCTGGCAGCAGATTTCGCGGAAGTGGGTTTTACCTATCACGAGATCCCGCGTCTTGCTATCGTGGGCAGCTTGCCCGAGCCTACAGGCAACGGCACGATCGTGGTCGCGGCAGCAGGCACGAGCGATCTGGCGGTAAGCGAAGAGGCAGCGCTCACGGCTGAAGCGCTCGGCAACAAGGTGGTGCGTCTCTACGATGTGGGAGTTTCGGGTATTCACCGCCTGCTCGCGCATTTGGATGAGCTCATGGAGGCCCAGGTGGTCATTGCGGTTGCCGGCATGGAGGGCGCGCTCGCGAGCGTGATCGGCGGCATGGTGTCCTGCCCGGTGCTCGCGGTTCCTACTAGCGTGGGATATGGAGCCTCCTTCGGCGGCGTGGCAGCCTTGCTCGCAATGCTCAATTCCTGTGCAAGCGGGGTGAGTGTGGTGAACATCGACAACGGTTTCGGTGCTGGATTCCAGGCGCACCTCATCAATCACCTGCAGGCAAAGGAGCCAGATAAGCCTGAACACTAAAAGGTGTATGGCCACACGACCACACGACCGTACGACCAACAGCTTTAGACCCAACAAACCACTCAAGCATACTCAGCGGAAAGAAGCGAACGCATATGGAACTTCATCTCGATCTTACGAAAAGCGCCACGCGCGCAACCTTGCTCGATGAACTGCTCGCGCTCATGAGCCCTGAGCAGCGCACGCGCTACGATTACATCCTGAATCACACGACCATTCCCGATAAGCATCATCATTCGATCGGCGAGGTCAACGCTTCGATCGACGCGATGACCATCGATGACGCGCTCAAAGAGAACGTACGTGGTGTTTATGCCATCCTCGCGCAGGCAGAGGCCAAGGTGCATGGCTGCCCTGTTGAAGAGACGCACTTCCATGAAGTGGGCAACGCCGCAGGCATCCGGAATGCGCTCGCTATCTGCACGGCATTCTACGTGCTGGACCCCACACGCATCACCGCAACGCCAGTGCAAACAGGGCAAGGCACGGTGCAGTGCGCGCACGGACTCATGGATATTCCTGCGCCTGCAACGGCGGCTATCCTCGAGGGCATCCCGCGCGCAACACCAGCGTTCGAAGGCGAGTTGTGCACGCCCACCTCGGCAGCGCTGATCAAGTACTATGTGCAGGAGTTCGTGGCGTAAGTGCTGATCCTCGATCGATATCAACCAACCTATGAAGCCGGTTCGGGCGGGTTCGCCACGGTCGTAGTGGCGTGGGATACGCGCCTCGATCGTGAGGTGGCCATCAAGTGCCTGCCGCTCGAAGATGCAGCAACGCGCACGCTTTCGGTCGAGCAGATCAACGCAGGGCTTGGCAAGTTGCAAAACCCGTATGCCAACGATGAATCGGTCAGCATCATGCTCGATTCCGATTTCGCCCAGCAAAGTTCGATACCTGGCCTCGAAGAGGCGCGCACAGCAGCGCTTCTGAACGACCCCAACATCGCTTCGATCTACGACTTCGAGATCCAAGGCAATATGGCCTACATCATCATGGAGCTCGTTGATGGCATCTCTCTCACCGACCTCATGAAATACTTCCCGGAGATGCTCGATGCGGACATGGTGGCGACTGTGTTCAAGGCGGTTTCGCACGCGATCGAGGTCGCACACAAGAATCATGTGCTGCACTTGGATGTGAAGCCCGATAACGTGCTCATCAACACGCAGGGGCAGGTCAAAGTGGTCGATTTTGGCCTCGCACGCCTGGCTGATGGCTTCGGCTTCGGCGTGGCCACGGGCGGCACGATCGGCTACATGCCTCCTGAGCAGATGGAGCGCGAAGAACTCGACGAGCGTTGCGACCAATGGGCGCTGGCGAGCCTCACCTATGAGATGCTCGCGCGTGGTGAAAATCCCTTCCGCGCTTCTTCGATCGATGAAGCGCTCGATAAGATCTACGATGCAGAGATCGTGATTCCCTCCCTGCTCATGGAGGGCATTGGCGAAGACCTGGACGATGCGATCTTCCGCGCACTCGACCCCGACAAAGAAGGGCGCTATCCTTCGGTCCACTCGTTCGCGCGCGATGCGAAGCCAGCACTCGGCAATCCCAAGCAGGGCGTGAAGAAGCTCGGCGCCATCGTGAGCGAAGCGATCGGCGCGAACACGGATGATGCGCCTTTCACGGAGGACCTTGATGAAGAAGAGCGCGCGCTTGAGAACGAGGGGGAGCAAGCAGCCTACCCGCTCAATGGGCGTTGGGCTCGCCACAAGGAGAAACAGGCCGCGCGCCAAGCAGCGAAGCAGTCGCGCACGGCACCAGCGTTCTTCGCAGCAGACGATGCGTACGACGAAGGCTTCAGCGAAGGCATCCCTATCAAAAGTCGCTATTCTCTCGTGTTGCGCATCTTGGCGCTCTTGGGATGCGTGCTCATCAGCTCGGTCGCCTTTTCCAATTTCAGCTTGTTGCCTGGGTGGGAATCACCTGCACTGTGGGGTGCGCTTCTGATCGTGGCGGTCGCGGCCTTCGCGATCCCGCATCTGGGGGCACTCATTGCATTCGCGCTTTTGGGGTTTGCGCTCGTGAACAATAACGCGATTCTCGTGGGTAGCCTCGTGGTAGTGGCTACCTTCATATGGTGGTTCTTCATCGGACGCAATGGAAGCTCTCAGGCAGATGCGATTCTGCTCTCCACCTGCGCTTCCTCTATCAGCTTGGGTTCGCTCACGCCGTTCATCTGTGGCTATTTCTTACGACCGGCTCAGGCGTTTCTCTCGGCGCTCTTTGCGGCATTCCTTTCACTCGTGCTCGCAGGGCTGGGTTCGGTTTCCATCACCTCGTGGGACATCTTCCAATTCGGCACCATCCACATGTGGACTGAAGTGAACAACAACATCCTCACCACCATGCAAAGCCCTATGACGTGGGCAATCATCGGCTCATGGCTCATAAGCGCTCCGCTTGTCTCGCTGTTCTTTTCGCGCGGCACTACCGGCTCGAGCCTTATCGGCGTAGCGTGCGCCACGGCTATCGTTTGCGTGCTCCCGGCGCTCGTCTCGAGCTTCCTGCTTTCCCACGCGCCCGATCCCATCTATCTGCTGCTTGCGATCGCATCTGGCCTCATCATGGCAGCTCTTGCGGTCCTCTTCCCTCCACGCCACGAGCGCGGACAATAGAGCAAACGCGCATTGGCGCAAAATACATTCGTGTGCGCAGCGCGACCAGCAACGTCGGGCACTTCATTCGCTCATGCTCCATCACGCAGCTTTACACATCTAAGTATGTGTATCTGTTATTGCCCTGTATCTTTTTGCGCACGCTCAAGTCGATATAATAGGAGCAAACAACTCGCAGCGAGAGGAGCTTCTATGCGTATTGATATGTCGAACGGAGCCATCGAAACGATCCCGAACGAGAAGGTGCTTGCCTCGATCGGCGATCACATCGATAACCCCATTCCCGATCCGCCCACGCCTAAGCTGGCTGCAACGGTCATGCTCGTGCGTGATTCCAAGCCTGGTCAAACGAAATATCGCATCGAAGACGGCGTGTTCCCGCCCGATTTTCCGAACGATCAGAACGTCGAAGTGTTCATGTTGCGTCGCGTGAAGACGATGGACTTCGTGCCCGACGCGGTGGTGTTTCCTGGCGGTCGCGTGGATGAACGCGACTCGAACCCCGATCTGCCCTGGTGCGGTCCTAGCCCGAAGGACTGGGCCGAGCTTCTGGGCGTCTCCGAAGATGATGCGCGCCGTATCGTGGTCGCAGCAGCTCGCGAAGTGTTCGAGGAGTGCGGCGTTCTGCTCGCTGGCCCCGATGCAACTTCCACGGTGACCGATCTTTCCGACCCCAGCTGGGGTGCGAACCGTGAAGCGCTCGTTGCTCACGAGATCGCCTTCGCCGACCTGCTCGTCGAGCGCAACCTGATCCTGCGTACCGACTTGCTCGGTCTGGTTGCGAACTTCTGCACGCCCACCTTCGAACCGAAGCGCTACGATACCTTCTTCTTCTCAGCGCTCATGCCCGAAGGCCAGCACGCCGACGACAACACCTCTGAAGCGCAGATCGCCGATTGGGTCACCCCGTCCTATGCCGTGCGTGAGGCTGACGAGAACCGCTGGCTCATCGTTGCACCCACGCTCTTCAATCTCACGCGCATCGCTGAAGCATCTTCAGCCGAAGAGTTCGTTTCGAACCGTCGCAAGGTGAAGAAGATCATGTTCAAGCCGCTGCGCAAAGAAGACGGCACGATCGTACTGCATGCAGACTTGGACTAAGAGCATCAGGGGAGCATGTTTGGCATTCATTCGAAAAGGAGTTCATATGGGGTTCATCATCGACGAAACACCCTATGCGGGCGGTAAAGAAAGCGAGCGCGTGTTTTGCGTGCGCGCCAACAACCCTTCGCCTATGACCTATACGGGCACGAACACATGGGTGCTTGCCGAAGCCACTTCGCCCGAATGCATCGTAATCGATCCTGCTCCTGCGGGAGAGCATGTGCAGAACGTGCTCAATGCCTGTATCGACCAGGGACTGCGTGTGGGTGCGGTCGTGTGCACGCACATGCATGCCGATCATACGGAAGGTGCTGAAGAGCTGGCAGATATTTCAGGCGCACGCGTCTATGCGCCCTTCGATGGCACACTGCTTCCCGGTGAATTTTGCCCGATCGAAAACGGTCCGGAGCTGCATGTGGTGCCGCTACCAGGCCACTCGAGCGACTCGGTCGGACTCGTGTATCCTGCAGATCACTCGATGTTCACGGGTGATGTGGTCTTCAAGCATGGCCCCACGGTGGTCTACTATCCCGATGGCAATTTGGGCGACTATATGGCCTCGCTCGACACGATCGAGCAGATCGTGAAAGAAGAGGGGATTCGCGTGTTCTATCCAGGACACGGCTATCCCATCACCGATCCGCTGCAAGCCATCGAAGCCATGCGCCAACACCGGCTCGAACGCTTGCAGCAGATCAAGGACGCGCTTGCCGCTGGCGTTGCGCGCGATGCTGACGCCCTGGTGGACGCGGTGTATGTCGATATCGATCCAGCACTGCGCGAAGCGGCGCTCCGTAGCGTCCAAGCTCAGCTCGTCTACTTGGACGAACAGTAAGCCCTAGCACACCATACGCGCATTACAGGAGCGTGTGCACGAAAAAAGGACTGCAGCAACACTGCAGTCCTTTTTGAGTAGCAAAGCGGGGATCTTCGAAGCGTCCCTCTTTCTTACTGGCTCCTTATGCGCTAATACAAATACCCGAGCTTCTTCGCCTCGTGCGTGAGCTCATCGCGGAAATCGGGGTGAGCGATGCTGATCAAACGACGGCAACGCTCAGGAATGTCGCAGTACATCAAGTTCACGCAGCCATATTCGGTCACGAAATACTGAACATCGGTACGCAGCGAAGTGACCACGCTGCCAGCCATGAGGGTAGGAGCGATCTTCGAGACAACGCCATTCTTCGTTTTCGTGGTAGAGGTCATGGCAATGATAGCTTTGCCGTTCTTCGCGAGCGTCGCGCCACGGATGAAGTCGACCTGTCCGCCGGTACCAGAATACTGGCGCGTTCCGATGCTCTCAGCGCAAACTTGGCCGGTCAGATCGACCGAAACAGCAGAATTCACGGAAACCATGTTGTCATTCAAGCGGATGAAATCAGGGTTGTTCACGTGGGAGTAGGGCGTGAAGAACATACCCGGGTTATGATCGATGAAGTCGTAGAGATACTGCTGGCCAGAAGCGAAGCCCGCAACGGAGACGCCGGGCAGATAGTTCTTGCGGCTGTTGTCGATAACACCGAGCTCCTGCAGCTCTGCCATGGCATCGTTGAACATCTCGGAGTGCACGCCCAAATGCTTGCGCGCTTTCAAGCCTTCAGCAATGGCATTTGCGATCGAGCCGAATCCGAGCTGAATGCACGAGCCATCTTCGATGAGCTCGCAAACGATATCGCCCACGATCTTCTCTTCAGGCTTTGGCTCGGCGATCGGCATCTGCGTCATGGGCTGATCGATCTCAACGAAGGCATCGATCTGCGAAACATGCAGGTTGCGCTCAAGGCCATTCACCCACGGCACGCTCGGGTTGATCTGTGCGATAACGTGCTTTGCCGTGCGAATGCCTTCAGGGCGACAACCCACGTGGCCGATGTTGCAGTAGCCATGCTTGTCGGGAGGCGTCATGGCGATGAACGCCACATCGATCCCGTCGTTTTCAACAAGGTTCTTCGTACGATGAAGATGCAGGGGCACATAGGCAGTATGACCAGCTGAAATGCCATTGCGCTCGTTGCCACCGGTGAAGTAGTTGTGGTAATGGAATTCGTCGAAGCCAACGGTCAATTCATCGAGATGCAAATCCTCGCTCGTGATGCCGCCGTACATCGAGATACCATGCAACGCTCCGTCTTGAATGCGCTTGAGCATCGGACGGATAAGGCCACCAGCCACTTCGAAGGTTCCTACGAAAACGGACGTGCCATCGCCTACGAAGCGATCAAGCATCGTCTCAACGTCCATACTGCGATCCTTATAGATCTGCTGCCACTCCATACAAGCCCCCTTGGGTTCAAAATTGGGTTCAAAAACATGTTCACATAAGCATACAACCTCTTATGCGCCGCAGTGCAGAGCGATTTATCGTAAATGAAAATAGGTTAGTGCGGATTTGGATTGGTTTTGTGTTGATGGGGGCTTACTTAACAGGTAAAATTTTGCCCAGTGTTCTCATGAACACGTTCTAACCTCATAAAAAAGGAAGAGGGACTATGATTACCGATCTCAAGATCAACGAAGAGAACAAAAAGCGCTATTACGAGCAAGGTTATTGGACCGAAAAGACGGTCAACGATATTTGGAACGATCGCGTTGCGGCTCATCCCGATCGTGAGTATATCTCCGACGACATGGGCGTGCGCCTTACCTATGCTGAAATCGACGATAAAGCTGCTCGTCTTGCTTCATGGCTACGTGAACAGGGCATCCAGAACGGGGATGTGGTCACCTTCCAGATGCCGCCGTGGTCTGAATTCGCTATTCTCTATGTTGCTTGCCTGAAAGTCGGCGCGGTCATCCATCCGCTCGCGGTCACCTTCAACGGCGAAGACCTCGTCTACGCCATGAACCTTGTTGAATCCAAGGCATTCATTGCTCCCACTTTCCATCATAAGACCAACTTCGAAGATCAGATCTTCTCGGTGGTCGAGCGCATCCCTTCTCTTCCGATCAATGCGATCGCAGTTCACGACAAAACGGTCGATGCGAAATCGGCCACTACGCTCAAAGAGATCTTCGAAAAATACGAGCCTTACACGGGTGAAGCGGGCAGCAAGTCCGATGAAGTGGTGCTCATCCTCTCCACTTCTGGCACCACGGGTCGTCCGAAGGCGGTGCTCATCACGCACAACGCGCTGCTCTTCTCCGAGCGCGCATTCTCGACCGGTCTTGGTCTTACGAAAGACGATGTCATGTTCATGCCGGCTCCGCTCAATCATGCAACAGGCTTTAATCATGGTCTCATCACGCCTCTGCTGCTCGGCGGTCGCGTCGTAGTCGCGCATCACTTCAACCCTGAAGAGGCGATCGAGCAGATGAATCGCGAAGGCGTTACCTGGTCGATGGGTGCCACGCCGTTCATTTACGACATGCTGAACACGGCGGATTCCACCGATCTCGATTTCGAATCGCTCAAGCTCTACATCTGTGGCGGTGCTCCCGTTCCAGGCTCCATGGTTGAGCGCGCTGCATCTCATGATGTGGTTCTCTGCGAATGCTACGGTTCCACCGAAAGCTGCCCGCATCTCTTCGTTCCGCCCGCAAAGGCGCTCGAGTGGGATGGCGCTTGGTCCGGTGTTGCTCCTGAGGGTATCGAGGTCAAGGTTGTTGATGAGTTCGGTAACGAAGTTCCTCATGGCGAACAGGGTGAAGAGCTTTCGCGCGGTCCGCACATGTTCGCAGGTTACCTGAAGAACCCTGAAGCAACCGCCAAAGAGCTTTCCGATGACGGCTGGTTCTCTTCAGGCGACCTCTGCTACATGGATGATGAACACCGCATCCGCATCAACGGTCGCAAGAAAGAGATCCTCATTCGTGGTGGTATCAACATCTCTGCCAACGAAGTCGACGAGAACCTCATGGGTTGCCCGGGCGTTGGCGATCATGCCACCATCGGTTTGCCCGATGATCGCTTGGGCGAGCGCATCTGCACCTTCATCGTGCTCGAAGATCCGCATGCAGAGCGCCCCACGCTCGATTCCATCGCTGATTACCTTACCGCGAAGGGCATCGCGAAGCGTCTGTGGCCAGAGCACATCGAGTTCATCGATGAGATTCCTCATACGGAAAGCGGCAAGGTGAAGCGTCACCAGCTCGCCGACGAACTGGACAAGCGCCTCAAAGCCGCAGAGTAGTTTTTGCGCAACAGAGCAGCCGAATGCAAGCGGGCAGGGATTATTCCTGCCCGCTTTTTATTGTCTAGTAGCGTGTCTTTTCCGCTGATCCTACCAAAAGCGTGTTGGTGGTCGGCGGGCTGGTGGTTTATTTGATGAGGCGAGCTGCCATGAAATCGTTGGCGTTCAGTTCGACGGCATCATCGAGCACTTCGAGCTTCACGGTCTGGCCGAATTTACGTGAGAGCGCGCTCGCGATGAGCCAATCGGCAACTTCAGGGTTCTTCCCTAAAAGTGGTCCATGCAAATAGGACCCGATCACGTTCTTGTAACGTACGCCATCGGCACCAGAGGTGTCATTGTTGCCGTGCCCGGTCGTTGAGATTACTTGACCGAATGGCTCAAGACCTTCGCCGAGGTGCGTGCGTCCCGCATGATTCTCGTAGCCGATCACGGGATGCGAGGCGATAGGGGAGACGAGCGCGATATTCTCGATCAAGCGATCGAAGCCTTTGTTTGCGCGTTTGGTCTCGGCATCAATGATCGAAAGCCCTTCAACGATCTCATCACCCATCAGCCAGTTCTTGCCCAAAATTTGATACCCACCGCAGATGGCAAGCAACACACCATCGTCTTCGACGTAGGTGGCAAGCTGCTCCTTGTTCTTCAAGATCTCCTGCGAGGCAAGATGCTGTTCGCGATCGGGACCGCCTCCCATGAACACGATATCGGCCTTGGAGATGTCGAACTCATCGCCGTAGTGGATCTGTTCTAATTGAGCAGGGATTCCACGCCAAGCGCAACGCTGCATGAGCACCTTCAGATTGCCCCCATCTCCGTAGAGGTTGAGCAGATCAGGGAAGAGATGTACGATGCGCAGCGGCTCCTGTTGGATGGGCGGGATCGTAGTATTCATGACCGCGGGGGTAACGCTGAGCATGCCTTCGCGCACGGTTGCCACCTCAGCGCTATCGGCGCGTTCCATCAGCGCAGCGCGCACTGCGGGCAATGCCGTGTAATTCGCAATTGCGTACATGCTCCAATCGGCGGGCATGTCGAGTGCAGTGTCGACCATATCGTTCACGCTGTTGATGAGTCGTGCCTGGATGCCAGCATATTTCAGGCGCAGCTGCAGATCGTTCTTGCGCGTGCCGCCAGCATAGACCACAAGCTCCGGCTGGCTTGCGAGCTCTTCGAAATCGCAGTCCCAGATCCATGAGATATCGTGCCCATCTGCTTCATTGTCATTGATGAAGAACGCTACCACCTTCTTGCCTTCATCAGCGGTGATGATCTTCAAGTTCTGATTGAACCCGGTGGGGTTCTTCGCAAGATTCAGAAGCAGCGGGCGCCCTTCGATCGTAAGGTGCTGCAATCGCCCATTTTGCGGGTCGAACGCGCTGACGCATTCCTGAATGGTTTCGTTATCGATGCCCAGTTCGTGCGCGCAGGTCCATACCGCAAGTGTGTTATAGACCATGTAGGGGCCAGACTGTGCGAGGCGCATGGTAGCTTGCGCGGAATCGATCGTATCGGTGATCGCGTAGGTGATACCGCCATCGAAGGTCACATTATGCGCATGAACATCCAATTCAGGGCGCGCAAAGCCGCAGTTTTCGCAGCGATAGGTACCGAGCTGTCCATACTGGCGATAATCGTAGGTGAACATGCCTGAGCAACGCTGGCACATCTGCGCATCAGCAACGGTGTTCTGCGCGAGGTGCATGTCTTCGCTCACGCCAAAGGCGATCGCTTTATTCTCGACTTTCTCGGCGATGATCGCGCACAGGGGATCATCGGCGTTGTAGATGAGCGTGGACTCGGGCGAATGCTCGAGTCCAGAGATGATGGCATCTTGTACGCGGTCGATCTCGCCACAACGGTCGAGCTGGTCGCGAAAGAGGTTCAACAGCACCACATAAGTGGCCTTCACCTGCGGCAAGATGCGCGCGAGCCAGAGCTCGTCGGACTCGAACACGCCCCAGTCGACCGGTTCAGTCTGCAAGAGCGTAGCCGCCACGCCATAAGCCATGTTCGCGCCCGTACGATTGCACGCGATGGTCTTGCCGCTTGCTTCGATCACATCAGCGATCATGTTGGTTACGGTGGTCTTTCCGTTCGTGCCCACTACCACGATCGAACCTTCCGCGATCTTGCTCATCTCTTCGGAGATGATATCGGGGTCGATCTTGAGTGCGATCTTGCCCGGCATGTTCGCTGCCGGACGATGGGCAAGGGTCTTCAGCCCCCAGGTGGAAAGCGACGATGCCAAGCGGGCACCTGTCTTGCGAAAGCTCATGCTCGCTCCTCACTCTTAGTACGAATCATTCTACACGATGGTCTTGCTTGAGCGCATTTGTGCAAGCAGGTATCATCGAACGAACAGTTTGAGCGTGCTGACGCAGTGGTTCCTCATTGCCCTACTGGATCGAAAGGATGAAGCAATGCCTAGCTTGAAGAATGCGATCGAGAACTTGACCAAAGAACAGCTCGTAGAGCTTCTGAGGATGGCCTCGAAGAACCTGGTCGCTATGGATGGCACCTGGTTCCAGGTTCTTGAAGAACGCAAGGGCATGGATTACGCCATGGAGATCGATATTGCCGTGTGGGAGCGCTATCCCATTTCCGAGGCAAGGCGCCTGAAGAAGTTCCTTAACCTTGCTGAATATCCCGGACTTGAAGGCCTTGCGCAGGCCCTTCCGCTCTACTACAACACGATCGCGAACGAGACGAGCATGCACTGGGAAGACGACGCGCTCATCTTCCGCACTGATGAGTGCCGCGTCCAAGCAGCCCGTTCGCGCAAGGGCATGGAATTCCATCCGTGCAAGCCAGCTGGCATCAATGAATACACCACGTTCGCCCAGACGATCGACCCGCGCATCGAGGTCGAGTGTCTGAGCTGCTACCCCGAGATCACGGATCCGACATGCGGTTGCTCATGGCGTTTTACCCTGCCTAACGACTCTGCAGACAAGGCCGATCAAGGCAAGTAGCCACTATGAAACCGGCACAAAAAGGCTTCTATTTTGTACGAGAAACCTTACAAAATTCATGGGCTCAACACATTTTTGGAGAAAAAACGCTAAATACGCGGAGTTCTTGTTTTGTTACCCGATAAACGATTGCGTAACAAATAGAGTTTGAGCATTATATACTCATGATGAAATCGCGAAAAAAGACTGGGCGCCATGCCGTCCGCAGTGCCGAAAACTCGTCATACAGCGGGAAATCTTTCACATCGCCTTATGATGCGAGTGCCTATTCTCGGCACGGTAATGTAGAACAGTATCACGATGCCTCTCGTAAGCAGAAGAAGCATCATAAACGCAAAGTTGGTATGACGGTTGCCGCCATCTTCCTGGTAGTCGTACTTGCGGGTGTCGGTGTTGCGTTTGCTTTCATTTCCAATATCGACCGTAATCTGCAAGATGGTCTTGACGAGGACCTTCTCGCTTCGCTCACCGCATCCGATTCTCCCAGCGAACCGTTCTACATGTTGTTGATCGGCGTTGATAAATCAGAAGAGCGCGAAGAGAGCGACATTTACGGCGGTGCGTATCGCACCGACTCCATGATCCTTACCCGTGTCGATCCGCGTAATACCAAGATAACCATGGTTTCGATCTATCGCGACACGATGGTCGAATTGCCAGGCTATGGCAAACAGAAGATCAATGCGGCATATGCTTTCGGTGGTCCCTCACTCGCGGTCAAAACAGTATCGAAGCTGGCGGGTGTGCCGATCCATCATTACGCCGAAATCGATTTCAATGGCTTTGAAGATGTGGTCAATGCGCTTGGCGGTGTTGAAGTCGATGTGCCCATGGCTATCGATGACCCCCTTGCTGGCGAGCCGCTTGAGGCAGGTCCGCAAACGCTTAATGGTTCACAAGCGCTCGTGCTCTGTCGTTCGCGTCACGCCTATGATAAGTACGGTGATGGCGATCTCATGCGTGCAGCGAACCAGCGCATGGTCATCTCGGCTATCTTGAAGAAGATCATGTCTTCCGACGTGGCAACCATGACTAACACGGTCAACACGCTTGCCAACTACATCACCACCGACTTCTCGGTCTCGAGTATCCTTGGTTTTGCGAACACCTTCAAAGATATCAACGTTGATGAAGATATCTATTCGGCTATGGAGCCCACTACGCCACTGTATGAAAACGACATTTGGTGGGCTGTTCTTGATGAAGAGCCTTGGCGCGAGATGATGAAGCGCGTTGATGCAGGTCTTCCACCTACGGAAGAAGGCTTGGTTGACCCTAATACCGGTGTTACGCTCGCCGTCATTGGTGACGGTGGCAAGAACGCATCTGTAACGAATGGCTCCAATGCATCAAGCTCAAGCCTTTCGGGCGTTGAAATTGCAGTTCGTAATGGCGCGGGTATAAATGGCGTTGCCGCAGAAGCTGCTAAAAAGCTTTCAGATAAGGGTGCTATAACCGATACCGGCAATGCAGACGATTCCAAGTACAAGAAAACGCTCATCATCTATAACGACGAATCTGATAAGGCTCAAGCGCAGGCAATTGCAGATGCGCTCGGGGTTGGTCAGCTCAAGAAGAACACAGGCGGCACCTATTCATTCAAGACCGATTTCCTTGTGGTGATCGGCGCTGACTGGGAATAAGTTTGACGAAGGAATTCATCGTTCGTCACCTGCGCACCTTCCCGACAAAACCCGCATCGGCTGCGCTCGATCAGCGGAGAGGGTGAGGCAGCGAGGTGACTCTTTGCCGACTAAATTCGTTAGTAATAAAACCCGAGCAAAGCAGCGACGCACGAAAGAACCTGCAAGATGCAGGTTCTTGAGCAGGGAAGCGGGGAACCTCGTGTCTTACCCTCTCCACTGG
>CABQIW010000027.1 GCA_902464295.1 uncultured Eggerthella sp. | reverse complement strand
GATGCAGGTTCTTGAGCAGGGAAGCGGGGAACCTCGTGTCTCACCCTCTCCACTGATCGAAGCAAAAAAGGTGTCGAACGATCGGGTAGTTCGTCACCTTTATTTATGGTAGGGTTCGCGCTTGATGATCTTGAAGGCGCGATATATCTGTTCGAGCAGAACCACCCGCGCTAAGTTATGCGGAAGCGTGATCGGTCCGAAACTCATGCGCAAAGAAGCGCGCTCTTTTACCGCATTCGTAAGACCGTCTGATCCTCCGATCACGAACACCAAATGCGACACTCCTTCAACGGTGTGCGTTTCGATCAGCTGCGCAAGCCCTTCGCTGGAAGTTTCGTGCCCTTTGATGTCGAGCACGATGATGGTCGCATTTTCGGGCAGCGCCTCGAGAATGAGCGTTCCTTCTTGCTCGCGGTTCGAATCAGGGATCTCGCGCACGGTAAGGTTGCAGTAGCCACCAAGCCGCTTGCTGTACTCGGCGCACGCATCGCGCCAGAAGCGCTCTTTCAATTTGCCGACTGCGATAACGGTGATTTTTAGCATGGAGAATCCCCTTCATGAATCGTTAACTCCATCTGATTGTTTATACTACGTTCTATACGTTTCCATGAGCGCGTGGGGGAATAAAGCGCCCAAGAATCGCGGAACGTAGAAGATTCAACGAATCATCCAATCAAAAGCGCACAAGGGGGAGGGTTATGCGTCATATGATCGACAAGCTCTTCCGTGCGACCCTCGATCACCCTAAAGGGGTATTGGCGGCGGCGCTCCTGTTGTGCGTTGCCTGTGCGCTTTGCATCCCGCTGGTGAAGATCAACTATCAGTTCTCGGACTACTTGCCCGAAGATTCCCCTTCTACCGGTTCGCTCCAAACGCTTGAAGACGCTTTCGGTGCGAACTTGCCCAACAGCTACATCTACGCCCAAGGGATCGACCTCATGCAAGCCGATGCGCTTGCTGCTGAATTCGCGGCGATCGACGGGGTGGATGACCTTATTTGGCTCGGCGACGTGGTGGATATCCGCCGGCCGCTCGAAACCTACGATGCCGATATCGTGAAGGCATGGAAGAGCGATGAGGGCTATCTCTATCAGGTCGCACTCGACTCAACGAAGTCGGTCGCGGCACTCGATGCGATCAAGGAAGCGGCTCAAGCAGGAGGGGCGAGCGCGGTCGCGCTTTCAGGCGACGAAGTGAATACGGCGGTCGCGCAGGGTTCGTCGGACTTCGAGATCCAGCTCATCCTGGTCATGGCGGTCATCGTGATCCTGGGACTTTTGCTCCTAACCAGCGAAGCCTGGTTCGAACCGGTGCTCTTCCTTTCGGTCATCGGCATCTCGATCGTGTACAACCTCGGCACCAATATCATCTTTGGCGAGATCTCGTTCATCACTCAGATGTGCGCGGCTATCCTGCAGCTCGCGGTTTCGATGGACTACGGCATCGTCATGCTGCACGAATACCGCCACTTCAAGCAAGAGGGCCGCTCGTCCTACGATGCCGCGCTCGCGGGCATGCACAAGGCTTCGGGCGTCATTGCTTCGTCGGCTGCCACCACGTTCTTCGGATTCCTCTCCCTCTGCGCGATGGCGTTTCTCATCGGCGCGGATATGGGCGTGGTGCTGGCGAAGGGCATCGTGTTCAGTTTCCTTTCGGTGCTGTTCATCTTGCCCGTTATGGTCCTGCTTTCCGAAAAGTTGCTGCAGCGAACAGCGCATCGCAAGTTCTTGCCTTCTTTCGACAAGTTCGCGAAGTGGTGCATGCGTTTGAGCATCCCGTTCACCCTCATCGCGGCGCTCATCGTGGTGCCGGCGTTCTTGGGATCGCGCAATACCGAATATGTATATGGGGCGAGCGGGTTCGTGGAACCGGGCAGCCAGCTCTACGAAGATACCGAGCTCATCGAGGAGACCTTCAATGCTTCTGGTCAGTGCGCGGTGCTCGTGCCTGAAGGTCAGTGGGGTAAAGAGAAGGAGCTGGTCACTGCGCTCGATACGCTGCCGCACGTGAGCTCGATCACGTCGTACGTGACCACGGTCTCGGAACGCATCCCTACCGATGTGGTGCCGAAAACAAGCCTTGAATCACTCATCTCGGGCGGTTATTCGCGCATCATCATCGCGACCGACTTGCGCGGCGAAAGCCCCGAAGCGTTCGAACTCGTGCAGCGCATTCGCGACCTCTGTCAGCTCTACTATCCCGATGAAGCGAAGCTCGTTGGCTCCACGGTAACGAGCTACGATATGTCACTTATCGTGAACGATGATTCTGCGCGCGTGTTGTTCGCTTCGATCATAGCTATCGGGCTCGTGCTCTTGCTCATGTTCCGCAGCATTTCGATTCCGCTCATCTTGTTGCTCACGATCGAGAGTTCGATCTGGATCAACCTGGCTATTCCCTATTTTGCGGGCGAGACGATCCAATACATCGGGTACCTCATCATCAGCGCGATCATGCTGGGAGCCACGGTCGATTACACGATCATCCTTACACGTTCTTACCTTGATAAACGCAGCGTGCAACCGAAGCGCCAGGCTATCACCGAAGCGATCTCGCGCAGCGCGATCACGATTCTTACCTCAGCGACTATCCTTACGCTGTGCGGTGCGTTCATCGGTCTCATCTCGAGCAACGGGGTCATTGCGAGTTTGGGAACGCTCATCGGGCGTGGCGCCTTCATCGCGGCGCTCAACACCTTCTTGCTCCTACCGATGCTCTTCATGATCTTCGACAAGGTTATCGAAAAGACAACGATGGGAACGCATTTCTATAAACAGCCCTACAAGCAGCCACTCGAAGAGAAAGCGGGCAGGTGAGAGCCATGACGCTACGAAGAACGGCATTAGCAATGGCGCTTTGTGTGCTATTGATCATCGCAACCGCCATCACCGAGATCGCTCCTGCGAATCTCGGGTATGCCGCAGAAGAACAGCAGACCAACGCGGTCGAGACAGAGAGCACGACCAACGCCACGCTCGTTGCGCCGCCTTCAACCCTGCTCGAGGGAACCTGCGAAAAGCAGGAGGTCGTGTATGCGAGCATGACGGCCGCAGGTGCGGTGAAGAGTCTCTACGTGGTGAACGAACTATTCTCTGAAGAGCCGGTTATGGTGAAGGATTTCGGCACCTACAGCGAAGTGGTGAACCTGACCGACGGCACGAACATCGCGCGTGAGTCTGACAGCGTGCTGTGCACCGTGGAGAGCGAATCGTTCGCCTATCAGGGCAATCTCACCTCGACCGATCTGCCTTGGAATGTGAGCATCACCTACGAGCTCGATGGTAAGGTGTGCTCGCCCGAAGAAGTTGCAGGCAGGTCGGGTGAGCTGAAGATAACCATCGAGACCACTCAGAATCAAGCGATCGATCCACTCTACTTCGACAATTATCTGCTGCAGATCACCTGCACGCTCCCGATGGACCATGCCTCGAACATTGCTACGGAGGAAGGCGCAATCGCGCTCAGTGGTTCTAACACGGCAGTCACGTTCAGCGGTATGCCGGGCAAGACAGGCTCCTATACGCTCACGGCCCATGTCGAAGACTTCGAGATGGATGGGGTGAGCATCGCCGCTATCCCGTTCTCGATGGCGATCGAAGCACCCGATTCGAGCGCGCTCACCGCGCAATTCGATGAGCTCATCGAGGGGACGGGCAAGCTCGATACCGGCGCGGAAGGCCTTGAAGCAGGCACGACCGCGCTCGCGGCGGGAACTCGTAAGCTCGAGAGCGGAACGGCTCAGTTGCAAGGGGGTGCTCAAGAGCTCTCCGCGGGCGTTGCTGCCTATGTGGCAGGGGTTGCGCAGATAAGCGATGGCCTTGCGCAGGCGGCTGCGGGATCGAAGACTTTCGCCGAACAGCTTGAGGGGCTGAGCCAAGCGAGCGCTGCTATAGTGCGCTCCCTCGATCAGGCGCAAACGCAGATGCAGCAGCTGGTGAACGCTATCCAATCAAGCCCCACGATGTCGCAAGCTGAAAAGGACGCGATCATCGCTCAGCTTTCAGGCATGTCGGGACAGTTCAGTCAACTGAAAGACTACGCCGCGGGGGTTGAAGGGCTTGCAGATGGCTATGCGCCACTCGATAGTTCGCTTGCCAAGCTTTCAGGTGGCCTCAGTGAGCTTACCCAGCAGGGTGATGAGCTTACGAGCGGTTCTGCCGCACTCGATGCGGGCGTGAGCGAACTTGCAGGTTCGAGTGGAAGCCTTGCGCAGGGAGCTAACCAGTTGAGCGAAGGGGCCTCGGCGCTCGCTGAAGGAACGACCACGCTCCATGAGGAAAGCGCGACCATCCCCGACAAGGTCCAAGCCGAGATCGATGCCATGATGGCCGAGTACGACAAGAGCGATTTCGTGCCGAAGAGCTTTGCGGATGCGCGCAATACCAACGTGAACCTCGTCCAGTTCGTCATGACCACCGAAGCGATCGCGCTGCCTGAGCCCGAGCCTGAAGAAGTGCAGGAAACCGACGAATCGTTACTATCGCGTTTCTTCGCTTTATTTTCGTAGTCCTACCTATTACTATGGGGTAGATACGGACAAGTTAACCCCATATAACTAGCATATCGAGCGAGGCACGAAAGAAAGGGCTCTCATGTCGCTTCCAGCACCAAAGCATGATGTCGAACCTGATAATCTCACCACCATGGAGCTAGGCGAATGCCTGCCGATGACCGCCGAGGTCATCGATGGCCATCTTCATATTGGTGGGGTGGACATGGTGAACGTTGCCGAAGAATTCGGCACAGCGCTCTACGTCTACGACCAGGCAGACCTTGAGAACCGCATGGAAACCTATCGCGATGCGTTCGCTTCGCGCTATCCCAATTCCGATGTCATCTATGCTTCCAAGGCGTTTTTGAACAAGGCGGTCTGTCGCCTCGTGAACGCGCATGGCCTCTGCCTCGATGTGTCGGGCGGCGGTGAATTGGCGCTGGCGCAAGCCGTCGATTTCCCGATGGAGCGCGTGTTCGTGCATGGCAACAACAAGACCCCGCAAGAACTGCGCGAAGCTATTGCAGCAGGCGTAGGGCGCATCGTGGTCGATTCGCGCATCGAAGCACGCCGCGTCTCCGAGATCGCAGGTCAGCTGGGCAAGACGCAGGATATCTACATGCGCATCACGCCAGGTGTCGAGGCTGACACGCACGAATACATCCGCACAGGTTGCGAAGATTCGAAGTTTGGCTTCACCATGCGCGAAGATTTCGCGTTCAACTGCGTGGGCGATATTCTTGAGCTTCCGAATGTGAATCTCGTGGGCTTCCATATGCACATCGGCTCGCAGATCTTCGCACTGCACTCGTTCGATGAAGCCATCAAGGTCATCGTCGAATTCGCGGCGCGCGTTAAGGGCCACTACGGCATCGAAGTGGGCGAGATCGATGTGGGCGGCGGTCTGGGCATCGCCTACACCACCGAAGAGAACCCCTCGTCGATCGATGAATTCGCTGAAGTGGTTACCACGGCCATGAAGAAGTATTGCGCCGAGTTCTCCTTCGCCGAGCCACGCCTGCTCTGCGAGCCGGGTCGTTCGATGGTGGCTGTGCCAGGCGTTACGCTCTACACGGTGGGTATCTTGAAGACGCTTCCCGGCATCCGCAAGTACGTGGCCATCGACGGCGGCATGTCCGACAATATCCGCACGGCGCTCTATCATGCAGATTACGAGCCCGTTATCGCGAACAAGGCCGATCAACCGCGCACGGAGATCGTGACCATCTGCGGCAAGCACTGCGAAAGCGGCGATGCGGTCGTGCTCGATCGCCCGCTGCAGCATCCCGATCTGGACGATGTCATCTGTGTGTTCGGCACGGGTGCCTATTGTCATTCCATGGCGAGCAACTACAACGGTCAGCCGCGTCCAGGCATCGTGTTTGTGAAGGATGGGCAGGCCACGCTCGTCACGCGCCGCGAGACCTATGCCGACCTCATGGCGTGCGACGTGGACTAAGCGCCAAAGCGCCGCAAGACAATCGAAAACGCTATCTTATCGAGCGGCCCGCGATCTGGCCGCTCGATTCGTCTTCAAGTAGGTATAATCACGGGATACACGATTTTGAATGGAGTGGATCACATGGCAGTTAAAGTCGGCTTGGTTGGAACCGGTACCGTTGGTGGTGGCTGCATCGATATTCTGCACAACCACAAGGAAGATTTCCTGCGTCATTACGGCATCGATATCGAGCTCGTGCGCGTTTGTTCGCGTGAACCTGAACAAGCTGAAGCACACGGTGTGGCTGATCTCTTCACGGAAGACTTTAACGACATCATCAATGATCCCGAGATCGATATCGTCATCGAGCTCATCGGTGGTACGGGCATTGCCAAGCAGGTCATCACAGATGCGCTCAATGCAGGTAAGAATGTGGTTACCGCGAACAAGGCGGTCATGGCAACTTCAGGCGAAGAGATCATGGCGCTCGCGGAAGAAAAGGGCGTTGAGCTGGCTTTCGAGGCAAGCGTTGGCGGCGGCATCCCTATCATCGGTCCGCTGAAGCACTCGCTTATCGCCAACGAGATCTCTGCGGTCATGGGCATCGTGAACGGCACGACGAACTACATGCTCACCCGCATGGGTGAAGACGGCTTGAGCTACGATGAAGCGCTCGCTGAAGCCCAGGCCAAAGGCTTCGCAGAAGCCGATCCCACGGCCGATGTTGATGGCCACGATGCGGCAGCGAAGATCGCCATCCTGGCTTCGATCGCTTTCAATTCGCGTGTGGTCATGGATGATGTCTACACCGAAGGCATCCGCCGCATTTCACCGGTCGATCTGGCAATGGCAGACACCATGGGCTATGCCGTGAAGCTCGTTGCACATGCTCATCGCACCGATCACGGTATCGATGTGCGCGTTCATCCCACCATGATCCCGCTCGATCACCAGCTTGCGAAGGTCAATGGCGTCTTCAACGCCATCTATGTGATCGGTGATGCAGTAGGCGAGACCATGTTCTTCGGTGAAGGCGCAGGCGCTGGTCCTGCTGCGAGCGCGGTCATGGGCGATGTGCTCGAAGTGGCGCGTCACCTGCAGTTGGGTGTGAAGCCGATCGTTGGTTGTACGTGCACGGATAATATTCCGGTCATCTCCGTTGAAGAGCTGCAAACGAAGTATTACCTGCGTTTCCTCGTGGAAGACCGTGCAGGCGTTTTGGCAGCATGTGCAGACATCTTCGCGAAGTATGATGTGTCGCTCCAGTCGGTTCAGCAGCGTGGTACGAAAGCGCGCGATGCGGTCAATCTCGTATTCGTCACGCATACGGCTCATGAAGACAGCGTTGCCAAGGTCATCGATGAGATTCTCGCGCTTCCCAATGCGGTCATTGGCGGCTATCCTTCCGTCATCCGCGTTCAAGATTAGTAATAGCTTCTCTGAGGATTTATACACGAAAAAAGCCAGCGTAAGCTGGCTTTTTTGATTAGTCAATGTGCTAGAGGGTGCTAGAGCAGGGAAGCGGGGAACCTCGTGTCTCATCCTCTCCACTGATCGAGTTGATGTCGAACGACCGGGTAGTTTGTCATCTCCTAGACCGCTTCAAGCGCCTGCGAGAGATCGGCGATCAGATCCTCTGCGCTTTCGATGCCGCAAGAAAGTCTAATCAGATCAGGGCTGATGCCCGCTGCTTCAAGTTCTTCATCGCTCATCTGACGATGCGTGGCGTTCGCGGGATGTAGTACGCAGGTGCGTGCGTCGGCAACATGCGTGGCGATCTGCGCCATTTTGAGTGCCGACATGAAGCGCTCGGCGGCTTCGCGCCCGCCTGCAACGCCGAAGCTCACTACACCACACGTTCCATTCGGCAGGTACTTCTGAGCGAGCTCGTAGTTCTCATCGCCGGGCAAGTCGGCATACCGCACCCAGGAGATCTTCGGGTGATCGTTCAAGAATTGGGCGACCGCCAGTCCGTTCGCGGTGTGTTGTGCCATGCGCAGATGCAAGCTTTCCAAGCCCATGTTCAACAAAAATGCGTTCTGCGGCGATTGGATCGAGCCGAAATCGCGCATGAGTTGCGCGGTTGCCTTCGTGATGAACGCGCCAGCTTGGCCGAATTGCTTGGTGTAGATAACGCCGTGATAGCTCTCATCCGGCGTGGTCAGTCCGGGGAACTTATCGGCATGGGCTTCCCAGTCGAAGTTGCCCGAATCAACGATGCAGCCACCAACGGCAGCGCCATGGCCATCCATGTATTTCGTGGTGGAATGCGTGACGATATCCGCACCCCACTCGATCGGTCGGCAGTTGATGGGCGTGGGGAAGGTATTGTCAACGATCAGCGGTACGCCGTGATCGTGTGCCGCCTTCGCGAAGCGCTCGATATCGAGCACCGTGAGCGCGGGGTTAGCCACCGTTTCGCCGAAGACCGCTTTCGTGTTCGGCTTGAAGGCAGCTTCGAGCTCAGCATCGCTGCAGGTGGGGGATACGAACGTGAACTCGATGCCCATGCGCGCCATAGTGTGTGCGAACAGGTTGTAGGTGCCGCCGTAGATGGAGGTGGAGCACACCACGTGATCGCCACAGCCAGCGATGTTGAAGATCGCGAAGAAGTTCGCGGCCTGACCCGAAGAGGTGAGCATGGCAGCGCTGCCGCCTTCAAGTTCACAGATCTTCGTGGCCACGAAATCATTCGTGGGGTTCTGCAGACGCGTGTAGAAGTAACCGGATTCCTCCAGGTC
The DNA here is from genome assembly GCA_902464295.1 of uncultured Eggerthella sp. Classification (GTDB taxonomy): domain Bacteria; phylum Actinomycetota; class Coriobacteriia; order Coriobacteriales; family Eggerthellaceae; genus Anaerotardibacter. Next base: position 17,006 of record CABQIW010000027.1, on the reverse strand, counting down.
GAAGAGCTTGCCCATGAACTCGCTCGAATCGTACTTCCACGTGGTGCTTTGATAGATAGGGATCTGACGCGGCTCTGCGTTGCCGGGATGGTAGCCGCCTTGAACGCAAGTGGTTTCGATTTGGGTGGACATGCAAGCTCCTCGTTCCTCAAGTTGGGTAAGGTCGTTCAGGCCAACCTGCACGACCGTATGTCTTGGAACTCATGGTATCACCGGCATTTTTCTCATCGTTGTTCAGCAGGGCACGTTTCGTTCTTCGGGGCATCGCTTTTCGTGATAGCCAGCACTAAGAACAACCGATAGCCTTGCGCTTTATGAATCGTGCAGCAAGCAAAATGCCCTTTCAAAAGCTGTTATGATGAACACCGAAGAAAGGACGTTAGCTATGCCGATTAGAATCCCTGATGCGTTACCCGCAACAAGCGTGCTCGAGGGAGAGAATATCTTCGTGATGACCGAACATCGCGCTATCCATCAGGATATTCGCCCCCTGCGCGTGCTCATCTTGAATTTGATGCCCACCAAGATCGAAACGGAAACGCAGATCCTGCGCAAGCTTTCCAATACACCACTGCAGGTCGAGGTCGATCTTTTGCAAACGGTCAGCCATCGCGCCACGCATGTGCCAGCCGAGCATCTGGAATCGTTCTATGTTGGCCTCGACGACATTCGCCATAAGCGTTACGACGGCATGATCATCACCGGTGCGCCGGTCGAACTCTACGATTTCGAAACGGTCGACTATTGGCCAGAGCTGTGCGAGATATTCGAGTGGGCGAAGACGCACGTATTCTCCACGTTCTATATCTGCTGGGGTGCTCAGGCGGGCATCTACTATCACTTCGGCATCGACAAGCACGTCCTCGACAGCAAGATGTCGGGCATCTTCGCGCACCAGATCGTGAAGCCTTCAAGCCCTCTTGTGCGCGGTATCGATGACATCCTTCATGCACCTCATTCTCGCAACACCGAAGTTCACGTGGAGGATATTGAGGCGCATCCCAGCCTTGAGGTGATCGCCGTGTCAGATGAAGCGGGCGTGTTCATCGCCAAGAGCACCGACAGCCGCCACTTCTTCGTATTTGGCCACCCCGAATACGATACGGACACCCTTGCCGAAGAGTACTTCCGCGATGTGAAGAAGGGCATCGATCCTGAAATTCCCAAGCATTATTTCCCGAACGATGATTCCACGCAAAAGCCGCTCTCGAATTGGCGCGCGGCCGCTCAGCTGCTCTACACGAACTGGCTGAATTACTACGTCTATCAGGCAACACCCTACGATATCGACAACACCGATCTCAAAGCAGACTAGCCATTCATGCGCTGTTGGGGCTCCATGAGCTAATGGCCCTTAGTAAGTCAAGGGGACGGTTCTTCTGACTCACAGAGCTAGTTGACTCATTAGTAGAACCTCAACCGAATCGATCGAACAGTTTCGCCCTGTATCCGCTGCGGACGGTTCGGGATGTTGCGTCATGCCTGCGTGCTGATTATTCAGCGCAGTCCTAAGTTAAAGCGAGAGTGCTCCCTGTTGATATTGTTATAGTTGACATATAACGATTAGCACCCTAAAATGTGCTATGTTGAATATAACAATTCTGAAGGAGGGCGCACCTATGATCATCACGATCGATGAAACAGCATCTGAACCGCTCTACAAGCAGATACACGACCAGGTCATCGCGGGCATCGCAACGGGTCAGCTCGAGCCAGGTATGTCGCTGCCATCCGTGCGCTCGCTCGCAAGCGATCTGGGCATCAACTTGCACACGGTGAACAAAGCTTATGCGATCTTGAGGGACGAAGGGTATGTCCAAATGCGCGGGCGTGCCGGCGCGGTCATCAGCGAGCCGAGCGATGCAGGGCGTGCCGAGAAGAACCGCGAGACGCTCTCAGCCATAGAGGACGATCTGTTCAAGTTGGCGCTCACCTATCGTGCTTGCGGGGGAGCGCGCGGTGAATTCGTTGAAAGCGCAGCCGCGCAAGCAGCTCGTGCATACGCTGCGCTCCCAGATGTGCCCGAGAACGCAGGCGCGAAACGCTCTGTGAAGAAACACTCGTCGCGTTCGTCAGCGAAAAAGGGCGCACTCAAGGGCCCTTCGGTACAAGGCGCGTGAATACCATGCAAACCATCGATCCGATCATGTTCGCCCTTTTAGGGTTCGTCCTGCTCTTCGTTCCCATCACCGGTGGTCTCATGGCAGCTACCCCTTACCTTATGCCGAAGCGCGAATGCTTCGCCGTGACCATCCCCGATGCAGCATCGAACGATCCAGAGATCAAGCACCTCAAGCGCTCCTATTTCACCATCGTGATCGTGGCAACCTTAGTGTTCACGGCACTGTGCGGCGTTTGCATCTGCCTCGATCCTGAGCGTGCGTTCTTGCCCGCGCTCATTGTTTCTGTGCTCATCATATGCTTCGGTAGCTACGCACTCATGCTCCACTTTCGCCAGAAGACGATTGCGCTCAAACGTGCGCGGGGCTGGGAAGCGCAAACGGCCAAGCGCGTAGGCTTCGTTGCCGAAGAACCAGCGCCCAAGCCGCTCGCTCAAAAATGGGATCTTCTCTTCCTGATTCCGATCACCGTCACGGGGCTCGTGTGCATGGTGGGCTATCCGCTCATGCCCGAGCACCTTGCCACCAATGTCGATCTTTCGGGGCAGGTGGCCCATTGGATGGACAAGACACCCCTTACGGCTGCCTTTCCGTTCTTAATCGTTGTGTTCTTGGATGGGTGCTTCGCCTTTTCGCATTGGAGCATCCTGCGTTCGAAGAAAGGTATCGATGCATCCCGCCCTGCTGCAAGTGCTTGGGCTTACGGCGCATTTGCGCGCGCACAGAGTATGATGCTCGTAGGTTTGGGGACGATGCTCTCGTTCCTCGGTCCGATCATGGCGCTTTCGTTCATGGGCGTTATCACCATGCAGCAAGCGCTCCTTCCCATCGTAATCATGATCGCGATCGTGCTGGTGGTGGTTCTCGCGGTCTCGATGATCTATGGACAAAATGGCGCGCGTCTCTTGCGTCGCATGGAAGAGCCCACATCGATGCCCGTGGACGACGACCGCTATTGGAAGCTGGGTATCTTCTACTGGAACCACGACGATGCCAGTCTCTTTGCGCCCGAGCGTTTCGGCATAGGGTGGACCATCAACCTGGGAAGGCCAGCTGCCTGGGCTATCATCGTCGGCTTTGTCCTTGTCGTGGTTGCTTTCATCATCTTCTCGCTCTGCTTGTGAGCGCATGTGAGTCACGGGTATGAGCCACGAGGACGGTTCTCCTGACTCACATCATTATGTATAAATCGATCTGTGAGTCAGAAGAACCGTCCCCATGACTCAAAGTCGTCCATGTTGCAGCGTCTGAACGAATCGAATACCTTGCGCTCTTCGCATCTGAAAGGAGGATGCTTTATGAACTGCATCCAAAAACGCCTGGCCAAGCATCGGGTGGCCACCTATTGCATCGTCACCTTCGCGCTCACGTGGGCCTTCTGGTTCGCTGCGGTGTATCCGCACGCTCTGCCCCTTATGGAGGCGGGAAAGAGCGTCTTCTCCGATTCCCTTACGGTCATGCTGGTGGGAGCGGGCATGTTCTTCCCTGCGCTCGGCGTGGTGGTCACGCGCCTTATTACGGGCGAAGGCTTCCACAACGTGTGGATCAAACCGGTGCAGTTCAAGCGCACATGGAAGTACTATGTGGCTGGCTGGCTCGGTCCGATCGCTTTGGTCGCAGTGGGCGGCGCAGCGTATTTCCTCTTGAATCCGAGCCAGTTCGACCCCTCGATGCCGCTGTTCGTTGAAGCAACGCAACACCAGCTCGAGGCATCGGGACAGACGTCGATGGATGCAGCTCAGATTCGCATGCTCGGCTATGCACAACTAGCACTCGTCTTGGTAGCTCCTTTGCTCAACTGCCTAACCTGTTTCGGTGAAGAATGGGGTTGGCGTGGCTACCTGCTGCCACACCTCATGGAGAAGCGCGGTATCACGTTTTCGGTGGTAGTAGGCGGCATCATCTGGGGGTTGTGGCATGCGCCCATCACTACACTCGGCCATAATTACGGGCTCGATTATCCAGGCTGGCCGATCTTAGGCATCGTGGCGATGTGTTGTTTCTGCGTGGCCTTGAGCTGCCTGTTCAGTTGGCTTACCCTGCGCGCGAAAAGCTGTCTGCCAGCCGTGTTCGCTCACGGTGCCGTGAACAGTTGTATTTCGGCGCCGACCATGTTCCTCGTTGGAGCGGCGAATCCCTTCATTGGCCCTACGGCCACGGGCATCATCGGAGGCATCGGCTTCATCATCGTAGCGATCCTTTGCCTGCGCGCCCTCAGGAAGCGGCAACTATAGTGAGTCAGGAGAACCGTCCCCTTGGCTCATGACACACCCCTGACTCACTCTCAGAAAGCGACGACAATAACAAAGGCTTCAGGCACCTTCGCTTCCGATATCTTTCCAAATCGACCTTTCAGGCCCATCTCACGCCCGCAGTGATTGACTTCACGAACGAAAAAAGCTTATTATGCAAAGGTTCGCTTTCAAAAGCCCCGTGTGGCTGTGCGGTCTGAAGCTTTTGGCACGGTAGTCCAGAACCAAGCCGAAAGAAAGTGAAGGGGTAGGATCCTTCGCGCTTTTCAGGCAAAGCAAGCAACTTTTGAAAACAAACATTGTTACTTTTTTGGAGGAACACAGTGAAGACCTATTATGCAAAGCCGAATGAAGTTGCTCGCGAGTGGCTTCTCATCGACGCGCAAGACCAGGTTCTCGGTCGTGTCGCATCGAAGGCGGCTCACATCCTGCGCGGTAAGCATAAGCCGACCTATACCCCTCACGTGGACACCGGCGATTTCGTGGTTATCATCAACGCCGACAAGATCCGTGTGACTGGTAAGAAGCTCACCGATAAGGAATACTACCGCCACAGCGGTTATCCGGGAGGACTCAAGTGCGAGACCTTCGAAGAGGCCATGGAAAAGCACCCGGAGCGCGTGATCGAACATGCCGTTAAGGGCATGCTCCCCAAGAACACGCTCGGTCGTGCAATGGCTAAGAAGCTCAAGGTCTATGCCGGTGCAGAGCATCCGCACATGGCACAGCAGCCCCGCGAGATCAAGATGGAGGATAACTAATGGCAGGTGAAGCTATCTATTACGGCACGGGTCGTCGTAAGAACGCAGTTGCTCGCGTGCGCATCGTCCCGGGCACCGGTAAGGTTACCGTCAATGGTCGCGATGGTCTCGACTTCTTCGGTCGCCAGGCTCTCGTTGATTATGCAAAGACCCCCTTCGGCGTAACCGATACCATGAATCAGTTCGACGTTATCGCTCGCTGCAATGGTGGCGGCACGTCTGGTCAGGCAGGTGCTCTGCGCATGGGCATCGCTCGCGCTCTTCTTGAGGCTGGCGATTATCGCGCAGAACTGAAGCGCGCAGGTTACCTCACGCGTGATGCTCGTATGGTCGAGCGTAAGAAGTACGGTCTGAAGAAAGCTCGTAAGCGTCCGCAGTTCTCAAAGCGCTAAGCTTTTTGCTCCAGACCCGATCATATCGATCGCAAACAAGAACCGCTTCCCTCGGAGGCGGTTCTTTTTTTGTAGAAACGTTTACGGTTGTCCTATAGGTTGTGTGCTTATCTGCGCATTTTTGTGCGAATCAGGCATAATAAGCAGACAGACACAATCGCCCGCATCGTGAGGTATATATGTCCGAAGAGAACAAACAGAGCGAACACCCCGCAGCGAACGCCCCGCAAGAGAGCGGCACGCCGCTGCCTCCACCTACTCCTGGCACCCAGCCTGTAGTGCCGAGCGCTCCGCAGCAGTCGACGGCACAGCAGCCGACACCGCAGCAGCCACCCGTGCAGCAGCAAGTTCCTGCTCAGCAGCAAAACGCTCCGCAACCGCAGGCGCAGGGCGACCCACAACAAACACCGCAGCCTCCCGAGCAGCCAGCTCAGCAGCCTAACCAAAACCAGCAACAGCCCACCTTCCGCGAGAACGGAGCTTTCTCCTTCTTCGCCACGCCCTCCGATCCCGACGATGACCCCACGCCCATGAGCGTTGGTTTCAAGATCGGCTGGTTCGTGCTCGGGCTTATCGGTGGCATGCTCGGCCTGTTCATGGCATGGCTTTCTACCTCCACACTTTCCGCAAAGCGTCGACGCCAGGCGCTCATCTGGACTTGGGCAGGTTTTGCGGTTCAGGCAGTCGCCTTCTTCATCATCGTTTTGAACGGCGGCACGTTCCCAGGCATGCCTGCTGGAGGCACCGCGGCCCAAGGCGGCAGTGCAGCAGGGACAGGCTCAACGTCTGCATTTGGATAGTCTGCGCATTCGGGAGTTCTTTCTTCCGCTGCTGGTATAATGTGCAAAATGCGATGCGCCAAAACGCACGTTCCTTTGGAACCAGCGGCATTCACACCCGCTCGCATCGCTCATTGCTCGTGAAACATCTACGTGAGGAGAACGTATGTCGAACGTTTCAGAGATCTTCGGAACCCTGGTCTTCAACGACCACGTCATGAAGGAGCGTCTCCCATCCGAGACGTACAAGAACCTCGCGAAAACGATCAAAGAGGGAAAGCCGCTCGATATCGAGGTGGCGAACGTGGTCGCGCACGCCATGAAGGAATGGGCGATCGAAAACAGTGCCACGCATTATTCGCACTGGTTCCAGCCTCTTTCGGGCATCACCTCTGAAAAGCACGACAGCTTCTTGAACCCCGTGGGCGATGGCACGGCCATCATGACCTTCTCGGGCAAAGAACTCATCCAGGGCGAACCCGATGCCTCGAGCTTCCCGAACGGCGGTCTGCGCGCCACCTTCGAAGCACGTGGCTATACCGCGTGGGACCCCACGAGCCCGGCCTTCATCAAGGATGAGGTGCTCTGCATCCCCACAGCCTTCTGCTCCTACACCGGCGAAGCGCTCGACAAGAAGACACCGCTTCTGCGTTCCATGCGCGCGATCGATACGCAAGCACAGCGCGTGTTGCGCTTCTTCGGCGAAGACGGCCACCAAGTCATCGCTACGGTCGGCTCCGAGCAGGAGTATTTCCTCATCGCTGAAAAGGATTACGAACGCCGCCACGACCTGATCATGACCGGTCGTACGCTCTTTGGCGCACCGCCGAGCAAAGGCCAGGAGCTCGATGAGCACTACTTCGGCGCCATCCGCCCCACGGTCAATGAGTTCATGAAAGAGCTCGACGACGATCTGTGGAAGCTCGGCGTTACAGCCAAGACCAAGCACAACGAAGTTGCACCTGCGCAGCACGAGCTTGCACCTATCTTCACCAATGCCAACCGCGCCATCGATGAGAACTTGCTCACCATGGAGAAGATGCGCCTCGATGCTTCGCACTATGGCCTCACGTGCCTCCAGCATGAGAAGCCTTTCGAAGGCATCAATGGCTCAGGCAAGCACAACAACTGGTCGCTTTCCTACGACAACGTGAACCTGCTCGATCCCGGCGATGACCCCATCGACAACCTGCGCTTCCTCGTGTTCCTCGCTTGCGTGATCGAAGCGGTCGACGAATACCAGGAGCTCTTGCGCATGTCGGTTGCCTCTGCGGGCAACGATCATCGTCTTGGCGCCGATGAAGCGCCCCCGGCCATAGTTTCGATCTTCTTGGGCGATGAGCTCGATGCCATCGTGGATGCGCTCATCAAGGGCGATGAATACCATTCGGCCGAGGCTATTTCTATGGATCTAGGCGTTGCGGTCCTGCCGCAATTCCTCAAAGACAACACCGACCGCAATCGCACGAGCCCCTTTGCGTTCACGGGCAACAAGTTCGAGTTCCGCATGCCGGGTTCTGCCGTGAACCTTTCGGATTGCAACATGATCCTGAACACGGCGGTCGCAAAGAGTCTCAAGGATTTCGCGGATGCTTGTGAAGGTCTTGAGGGCGCTGAGTTCGAGAAGAAGGCGATCAGCTATGTTCGCCAGCTTCTTACCGATCACAAACGCATTATCTTCAACGGCAACGGCTATTCGGAAGAGTGGCAAGAAGAAGCAGCGCGCCGCGGGTTGGCGAACCATCGCAACACCGCCGAAGCGCTTCCGTGCTTCGTCTCGCAGAAATCGATCGATCTCTTCGCTGAGTTCGGTATCCTGTCCGAATCGGAAGTGCACAGCCGCTATGAGGTGAAGCTCGACAAATACACGAAGCTCTTGAACATCGAGGCACGTGTGATGATCCGCATGGCGCGTCGCACGTATTTGCCCGCCATCAGCAAATATATGCGCGATCTGGCAGAGACCATCACCTCGGTGAAGGCAGCGGTCGCTTCATCCGATATGGAAGAGCACGAAAAGCTCCTTTCCTACCTGGTGAAAGGAACGAATGCGGTTGCGGCTTGCACGCGTACGCTCATCTCTGAACACGATAGCGCGGAAGCCATCGAAGACCTCCAGGAGCAGGCATACGCGTATGCCGAAAAGGTCATCCCCGCCATGGATGCTCTGCGCGCCGAGATCGATGCGCTCGAGTGCGTGGTCGAGAACGACTACTGGCCCGTGCCCACTTACAACGACATCCTTTTTTACAATTAGCTTCAACCACTCCAGCGAAATGGAGTAGAATAACGGAAGGCCATGGTGCTGCCATGGTCTTTCTGTTTTTACTGCATGCCAGCGCTGCGAAGCGTGGGGCAAAACGTATCGAATACTTTGAAGAAGGGGAGCGCTATGGCGGATCTGACCGAAGTCGACTATATCTGGAAAAATGGCGAGATCATTCCGTGGGCGGAGGCAACCACGCACGTGCTCACGCATGCGCTTCACTACGGTTCGGGTGTGTTCGAGGGCATCCGTTGCTATCACAACACCGACACCGATGAAGCGGTCGTGTTCCGTCTTGAAGACCACATGAAGCGCTTGCACAACAGCGCGAAAATCGCGCACATGGAATTGCCCTATTCGGTCGAGGAACTCTGCCAGGCAACGATCGATATCATCAAGGCGAACAAGCTGAAGTCGTGCTACATCCGTCCGCTTGCCTACTATGGCTATGGCCAGATGGGCGTCGATCCCACAGGAGCGCCGGTCGATGTCATCATCGCCGTGTGGCCTTGGGATGCCTATCTGGGCGAAGAGGCGCTCGAGAATGGCGTCTCCGTGGGTATTTCGTCTTGGCGCCAGCGCTCGTTCAACGCTATCCCTCCTGCGGTTAAATCCACGGCTTCCTACATGAATTCGATCCTTGCAAAGCTCGAGGCGAAGGAGCATGGCTATGCAGAAGCGATCATGCTCAACGAAGTAGGTCATGTGTGCGAAGGCACGGGCGAGAATCTTTTCATCGTACGCGACGGTATCCTCATGACGCCTCCGCTCGGCGATGGCTTGCTCGAAGGCATCACGCGCGACACCGTCTTGAACATCGCTGTCGATATGGATATTCCTGCACTTGAGGAAACGCTCAACCGCTCCGACCTCTATGTTGCCGACGAGATGTTCATGACTGGCTCAGCCGCTGAACTCACGCCTATCGGAAGCGTGGACAATCGCGTTATCGGCAAGCCCGGCCCCATCACCAAGGCACTTCAGGAGCGCTACTTTGATGTCGCCTATGGCAAAGTGCCCGAGTATGAAGAGTGGATCACGCGCATCGCTGAGTAATAATCTATCCTGATAGCAAATAGAAGAGCCCTGTTAAATGGGCTCTTTTTGTCGAGTAGTCTTGAGAGAAGAGAGAGTATGTCCGAACTACGCACCCGAGAAGTCGAAGATCTGTTGAATGTGCTTGCGGGACTGAATGAGCCCGATGAGATCTTCGCGCTCTTAGAAGATCTTTTCACGATCCGCGAGATTAAGGACACCTCCCAGCGCTTGGAAGTGGCACGTCTTTTGCGCGAAGGTGAATCGTATGCTTCGATCGAGAAGACAACGGGGGCTTCGGCAACCACTATCGCGCGTGTCTCAAAAGCGCTCAACTATGGCACGGGTGGTTATCAGTTGGCACTTGAGGTGTTGAAGGCGAGCGAGCAGTAACGTCTTGCTCGTTGAAGGATCGGGTTTTGAAGCACGCCCCGCAGCATAGGCATATCTTCGCTACGATCAGTGGATCGTTGCCACAAAATGGAGTGCAAGCGCTCAAGGCTTCGCACGGACATCGTGTCTTGCGAGCAGTGGCGTTTGCGGTGCTTCTCTGTACTGCGCTTATTGCTTGTGCGTTCATGAGCGGTTGTGCGCAGAGCGATCAAGGCAAAGAGAAAACGCACGCCTACGAGAGCGAGCTTATGGATAAGGGCACGCTCAAAGTGCTCGTTTCTTCTGAGTATCCTCCGTTTAGCGATGGCGGGGCAGAAGCGATGTGGGGCTACGATATCGCTGTTTCAGAGGAGCTGGCCAATCGGTTGGGGCTTGCGCTCGAACTGGTGCCCACCTCGCGCGACACGATCATCGAGACGTTGGCCTGCGAGCCATCTGCCACGGCAAGCGAAGAAGAGAAGCCTGACCCTAAGGGCGATATCGCGCTTGCGGCGCTCGCTATCACGGGAGAGCGGGACGAGAAGGTTGACTTCAGCAGCTGGTATTACGTGGGAAACCAGGCGGTCGTTACGATGAAGGAGGCAGAGCAGCCTTCTTCAACATCTTCTGCGCGCACTTCGACGGAGACAACATTGCCGCGTTTCGTGAAGCCCTCTACTGCTCAAACAACAGAGAAAGAAAAAGCACCCGTAACCTTCGAAAGCACGGCTGAGTTCGATCCCGAGACTACGCGTATCGCGGTGGTGAGGGGAAGCACCTGCGCACAGACTGCGCGCGAGCTTACGAATGAGAAGCTGATCGTTGAGTATTCGACCGCACGCAAATGCCTTCAAGCGCTTCAAGCTAAAGAAGTTCAAGCGGTAGTGCTCGACCTTCCCGTTGCAGAGTATTTGCTCGCCCACGAATTCTCGGACATGCGCATCATCGAGCGCATCATGACAGGGGAGGCTTATGGCATTGCGCTGCCAACGGAATCCATCAAGTTGAAAGACGCGGTCAATGAAGCGCTTGCAGCAATGGAAGAGGATGGCACGCTCACGCGCCTCCAGGAAGAATATATCGGCAGCTCATACTAGATGACGAACAGACCGGGTAGTTCGTCATCTTGGCGGTTGTTGCCATAAGGGGCGGAGCCTGTGGGGCGGTTGGACGACTCTGAGTCCACACTCTTGAATAATAGGCTGTCCGAAGGAGCGCAGTGCACGAGATAGCCTGCAAGATATTGCAGGCTATCGAGTAACGAAAGCGGGTCGACCCAACCACCCCTCAGGCGTAAGCCCCTTGGGGCAGCGAGGAGGAAACATGAACGAAGATCTTGAAGAAGTACGGCGTATCGTCAGTGAAGCGGATCCGAAGAGCGTAGTGTTCTTCGGTGGAGCAGGGGTTTCAACCGAAAGTGGTATCCCCGATTTCCGCAGTGCGAAAGGCGTATTCAACCAGCAGTATCCTTATCCGCCCGAAGTGATCGTGAGCCATTCGTTCTTTGAAGCGCATCCCGATGTCTTCTACGATTTTTACAAAGCAAAGATGGTACATGAAAATGCCAAGCCGAACCAGGCGCACAAGAAGCTTGCCGAACTTGAACAGCAAGGCATCCTTCGCAGCGTGATAACGCAAAATGTTGATGGCTTGCATCAGGCTGCGGGGTCGAAGCGCGTTCATGAGCTTCACGGCAGCATCCATCGCAACTATTGCATGAAGTGCGGTAAGCGCTATGGGCTTGATGCGATCATGGAAGCCGACGGTGTGCCGTATTGCGAATGTGGGGGAATCATCCGCCCCGATGTGGTGCTCTATGAAGAAGCGCTCGATCAACAGGTCATACAGGCAGCCGTCGAAGATATCACGCAAGCAGAAACGCTCATCATCGCGGGCACCTCGCGAGTGGTCTATCCAGCAGCGGGTCTCGTTGAATTCTTCAACGGCAAGAACCTTATCGTGATCAATCGCGACCCGAGCGCACTCGATAAAACCGCGGATCACTGTCTCGCTATGAACGTGGGCGAGGCGTTCGATTGGTAATAGGGATAACGAAGGATCAAGCGCTGCACCCCTTCTTGTTGCGCATCAAGCAGCTGGTCGGCTAACCCTCTCTTCAATAAGCCTACAAGCTCAAACGAACGACCCATAAACAAACAACCCCCGCGCTGGCTTTCAGCACAGGGGTTGCAAGAATCTTTGAGTGCGCCTAAGCGCAAAGGCTTAGTACTCGATGAACTTCGCTGCAGGGGTGAAGCAGATCGGGCACTTCTCGAAGTCTTTGCCGCGGTGGATGTAACCGCAAACTGGGCAGAGATAGAAGTGCTCATCGGTGGGCGTATCGATGTTGTTGTATGCCCACATGTAGTTTTCAGCGTGATAGCCTTCAGCGAGCTTTGCGCGCGTGAAGATCATAACAGCCGCGTTGTTGCCTTCTTCCTGAGCCTTCTTGATGAATGCAGGATACATGTCGGAGGTCTCGTAGATTTCGCCCTGAGCAGAAGAGATAAGGTTCAGGTCTGCAGGAGCATCGGTGCCTGCAGTGACTTCCGGACGAGGCCAATCAGGATCTTCAGCCGTAACTGCGTTGTACTCCATAGCGATGTGGATCTGCTCAGCTGCAGAGGTTGCACGCCAAAGAGCTGCGAGCTGGGAATAGCCTGCTTTTTCTGCCGCATCAGCAAAAGCGCTATAGTTTGCAGAAGCGCCCGTCTCGCCGCTAACAGCTGCTTTCAGGTTATCGAGCGTAGTACCTACAGGCGTTTCGCTGTCTGCTGCAACATTGAAGTTGGTCGAGTTATCCGGCGTTGGGATTTCATCGCGCACTTGTTGTGCCATGTTCATCACTCCTCTTCGATCGCGCATGCGATCATCGATTCATACAAGTCGAAGAACGTATGCAGCCCTTCTGTGCTCTTCTCGCTCACAGGCAGAGCGCGTTCGTCCTTGATGTAGAATTCTACTCCATGAAACAATAAAAAGGTTGATTGCTAACAAATGGTTAACTATTTTTTTGATGCGAGAACGCTATCGATCGATGCGCCTTGGCGCAAGAAGAGCGCGATCGTTGAAGAGGCGCAGGGAAACGAATAAGCTTGTTTGCGAGCTGGAACGAAAGGACCATCATGGAACGCGAAAATGCATGGAAATCCTATACCGATCAAGATAGATATGAACTTACCGAACTTTGCGAAGGCTATAAGAGCTTCCTCTCTCAGTGCAAGACCGAACGATTGGCCACCAAGCGCGCTATCGAACTTGCGAGCGAGGCTGGCTATGTCCCGCTTGCCCAAGCGATCGCTGAAAAACGTGCGCTGAAACCAGGCGATAAGGTTTGGATCGACAATTACGGCAAGGCGATCATGCTCGTGCAGATCGGAACGAACGACATCGAAGCGGGCGTGAACATCTTGGGTGCGCATATCGATTCCCCGCGTCTCGACCTGAAGCAGAATCCGCTCTACGAAGCTTCCGATTTCGTGCTGCTCGATACGCACTATTACGGCGGCATCAAGAACTATCAGTGGGTCGCGCTGCCGCTCGCGCTTAAGGGTGTGGTGGCCAAGAAGGACGGCACCGTGGTCGATATCTCGTTGGGCGACGATCCAGCCGATCCAGTCTTCTGCGTGACCGACCTGCTGCCGCATTTGGGCGCAGAGCAGATGAAGAAGAATGGCAGGGAAGTGGTGGAAGGCGAAAGCCTCGACGTTCTGTTCGGGAGCGAGCCGCTCATCATCGAAGATGCTGAAGAAGCCAGCGAAGCAAAGCCAGCCAAAAATGAGCAAACCTACGAAGAGCAGATCGCGAGTACCGCGCAGAAGGAAGCGGTCCGCGCGCACATCATGCAGTTGCTTCTTGAGCGCTACGGTATCGAAGAGGAAGATTTCCTTTCTGCGGAGATCGAGGTAGTTCCCGCGGGCGACGCGCGCGATTGCGGGCTCGATCGCTCGATGGTGATCGGCTATGGTCAAGACGACCGCGTCTGCGCTTACACGAGCCTGGTGGCTCAGCTTGCCGTTGAAAGCCCCACGCGCACAGCAGTGTGCATCCTGGTGGACAAGGAGGAGATCGGCAGCGTTGGCGCTACCGGTATGACCTCAGCGTTCTTCGAGAACACCATGGCAGAGATCCTCAACTTGATGGGTGCTTCGAATGAGTTGGCCCTGCGCCGCTGCCTGGCGAATTCCTCGATGCTCTCTTCCGATGTGAGCGCAGCCTTCGATCCTTCGTATGCCTCGGTCTTCGAGCCGAAGAATTCCGCATATTGCGGACGCGGTCTCGTGTTCAACAAGTACACGGGCTCTGGCGGTAAGTCGGGATCGAACGATGCGAACGCCGAATACATGGCAGCACTCCGCAAGATCATGGATGATGCGAACGTGAAATACCAAACCGCCGAACTGGGCCGCGTGAACGCGGGCGGCGGCGGAACCATCGCTTACATTCCCGCGAAATACGGCATGAATGTGATCGATTCGGGCGTGGCGGTGCTCTCCATGCACTCCCCTTGGGAAGTCACGTCAAAGGCAGATATCTACGAAGCCTACAAAGGTTACCAGGCCTTTTTGAGCGCCTAACGATTTCGTATCAGCACTCCTCGCAACGCTCGCTTCAAAGGCGGCATCGGTACAATCGAGGCATGGAAGCGAGCGATGCCCATACCAACTTCACCAAGAGCTCGCACGTTTCGGCGTGCGAGATGCATGGGCATGCGCCCGCGGCAGCGAAGGACACCTGGATCTTCAACGCTGAAGCTACCTCCACCTTGCTCATTGCAGCCTGGTATATCTTCGGCGTGTACATCACGCTGGGGGTCATTCCGAAGAATGCGTTCTATGCATGGGGCGCACATTGGGTCATTCCGTTCCTGCTGGGCGTGTTCTATCTGGGTGCGGGCTGTCTCTATCAAAAGCATCAGCGTGTCGTAAGCCTGAAGAGTTCGGTTGCGTATCTCAGGCGTGAGGTCATCGTGTTGCTCGTGCCTTTTCTGGCTTTTTTGGTGCTCACGTTGCTTGCCACAAGTGTGGCTTCGTTGCAGCCGGGGCTTGTGGCAAGCGGCCTTGCAGCGGGCCAGCCAGGGTTCACCGTTTCGAACCTGGCCCACGCGCTCTTCATCCATCCCGTTGGGCCAGTTGGATATTTCATCATATTGCTTGTCATCTACGTGATCACGCACACGCCGCAGACCAAGCGAAGGGTTTGGGTATTGCTCATCTGTGCGCTCGTTGCAAAGGTGATCGCTGTCGTTCTTAGCGATCTTGGCTTGGCTGTGCATATGCCGTATTATCTGCTCGGCATCATGGATAACTGGATCTGGTTCGTGCTTGGCATCGCGCTGTGCGCCTTCGAAGCGCCAAAGCGTCTTGTGCGCCCTGTGCTTGCTGCGGGTCTCACGGTCGCGTTCTTCATCCTCGCCGCGCTTTTGCTCACGTTCAACATGGCTGAAGCGGCGCTTCTGAGCTTGCTCACATTGCTAGGATTGCTCGCGCTCTATTCGCTTTCGGCCGCTCGATTCTTGCGAGGAAACCAAATACGGTTCTATGGGTTCGTCACGCGCTACACTATGGCGATCTGGCTCATGCACCAGATCCTGAGTGTGCTCGTATTCTGCGGTCTCTACACGCTTGGCTTCCACGTGGGTGGTGTGTTCGAAGCTGTTTGGGTTCCTGTGAATGCGATCGCCTGCTTGATTGCCTGTTATCCGCTGCCCGTGTTCGTGATGTGGGTGCTCTCTCACATCGGCAAGCTGGGCTTCATCGTCTACCCCAGCCGTTATCTGCCCGCTTCGTTCGGCAAGTGATGTTTGCGGTACTTGATTCATACCAGTGCTGAGCGCAGCGTGCTAGAGGAAAAAGCAGCCAGATGATCGTTGGCGCGGCTCTCGTTAAGCTCTATGGCTCAGCGCATTGAAGACCGATTCATCAAAGGTGCTGACAGGGTAGATCAAAGAGACGATGCCTACCCGTTACCCTTCTTTGATCTCGCTTACTGAACTGGGACGGATGGTGCCTGCCAACGGCTTTTCGCCGGGTCTTCCGATGGGCCCGACAAGCTCATGGGCTACGTAGGGCTCTTCTAGATAGCCCATTTCCTCATCAGTAAGCTTGATATTTACGGCCGCCAGCGCATCGTCAACGCGCGCAGGTTTCGAGAATCCGAGCGTAGGGCTTTCGACACCCTTGTTCAGATGCCAAGCGATGGCGATCTGTGCCATGGGAACGCCGCGCTTTTCCGAAAGTTCAGCAACACGCGCGATGATGGGTAGATCCAAGCTCTTCGCTCTGTTGTATTTATCTGCCATGGTAAGGTCCGTTCGACTGCGAAGAGAATCAGAATCCCATGTCTTGCGAACCAGATGCCCCGAGGCCAGTGGGCTGTAAGGGGTAATCGCCATGTCGAACTGGCGGCATACGGGGATCATCTCTCGCTCGTCTTCACGGTAGAGCAGGTTGTAGTGGCACTGCATGTTGGTGAATTGCGTCCAACCGTTCGCTTCGGCAGCCACCTGCAGATTGTGGAGCTGGTAGGCGAACATTTCGCTAGCCCCCAGGGCGCGGACCTTTCCGGCTTTGACGAGCGCATCGAGTGCCTCTAAGGTCTCTTCGATAGGGGTGTTGTAATCGAAGCGGTGGATCATGTACACATCAAGATAATCGGTCTTCAAACGCGATAGCGTGCCATCGATCTCGCGGGCGATGGCGGCAGCGGAAAGGCCACCTTCGTTGAAGAACACCTTGCTTTGTAGCACCACTTCATCACGCGGAATACCAAGATTCTTGAGCGCTCGTCCGATGTATTCTTCGCTCGTTCCATGGGAATAGCAGTTGGCAGTGTCGATATAGTTGATGCCGCCTTCGAAGGCCTGCTTGATCACCTTTTCAGTATCTTCTGGGCTAATGGTCCATTCGTGATTGGACGTGTCTGGCTCACCGAAGCTCATGCCGCCAATGCAGATGCGAGAAACCTCGATGTCTGAATGACCGAGCGGTACGTATTCCATGGCATTCCCTTCTCCAAAACGTCTCTCTC
>CABQIW010000026.1 GCA_902464295.1 uncultured Eggerthella sp. | reverse complement strand
GGTCGTTTAATTCGGCAGATTTCAAAGGGTGTGAATTTCAAGCCGCCCAACACCCCCCCCTTTTTTTTCGTTCATACGAAAGATCGTCAGAACAATAGCTTGAGTAAGGATCGAGCGCGACTGGTCGATCTAATGAACCAGTGAAGACGCTGCACGAGATAGTTGGCTGTGTTTGCCAGTATGATAAGGGTGAAACACGCAAAGAGAGGCTGTCATGAAAAAGAGCGACGAACAGGAACAGAAGTACCGCAAAGAGTTGATGAAGGGTCTGCCTCCCATCAACCTTGGCGCGCTTTTCATGCCGCCGATCTGGGGGCCAGCAAACGGCATTTGGATCACGATCCTCTATTACCCGCTGTGGCTCTTCGCGGATAACCTCTTCTATGCATCCTTCACCGATCCCTCTCCGCTTTCGGTGGTTTTCTCGATCATCGTCGCTGTTCTGCTCGCGGCGGTCACCATCGTGTTCGCGCGCGTTTCGCAAGGATATGCCTGTGAGCGTGCCATCTCGCTTGGACGCACCAAAGAGTGGTATATCAAGCGTCAGCGCGTTTGGGCGATTGCTATGGGCATTTTGGCTGCTCTGATGATCTTCGGCGCCACCTATTACAACCTGGTCATTCGTCCTGGTATGCCAGCGGCGTAAAGCAAGAAGGGGAGTGCGCTATGAAGATCGCTGTCTTTTGCGTGGGGAATCGTTTGATGCTCGATGATGGTATCGGTCCTGCGGTCTATGATGAACTGGTCGAGCATTATGAGATCCCTGAAGAGGTCGATCTCTACGATCTGGGCTGCATGACCATGAAGCTGCTTAGCAAAGTGGACGAATATGACTACATCATCACGGTCGATGCGGTCGATGGAACGGATAGCGAACCGGGCACGGTGTTTCGCTATAAGCCCGAGGATATCGCGCGCACGCAAGATGCGATGGCCTCGCTTCACGAGCTCAAGCTCGTCGATCTCTTTGATGCGGCACAGTTGCTCGGCTATTCATGCGAAGGCATCTGCTACGGCATGCAGATCGAGAACATGTCGCCAGCAGAGTTGGTGGAAGGGCTCACCCCGAAGGTGTACGAGCGCTTACCCTTCTTGGTGGAGACGGTCGTGGCCGAGCTCGATCGCCAAGGCTATTCGCTCACGCGCAAAGAGGTGTAAGCCTCGCGGCCGCTGCGCATGGGCAGCTTGAATGCTTCAACAACACGTTCAGCGCGACACTGTGCAGTATCCAAGGCAATGATTGCGAAGAGCAGCATTTAGCTAGACCGCAACGACAAAATGATCAACGAACGGCCGCTACTCACTCTTAGCAAGTTCGGCATTGATCGCATCAGCTAGATCGTTCATGCGGCTCTTCAGATAAGGGCCAGGGCATTCGGTCGTGCTGTCGAACATGCCGTGGAACGTCAAGTTGCCCGTAGTATCGCCCGTGTAGACGATCTCTTCGATGCCATTGCGTTTGCAAATATCTGCGCAGAGCAAAACGAGCTTATCGAACGTTTCATTGCTTACGTGCCAGTTGCCGCCTTCTTCATCGTTAGCGACTTCGATCGTGATGGCTTGTTCGTCGTTCTCACGATTCTTGCTGGTCCAGGCACGATTCGCTTCTTCAACATACAGTGCAACGTTGCCCTTTGAGTCGATCGCATAGTTCGAAGAGGCCTGAATATCGCGCTTCTGGAAGCGCTCACCAAGATTGCCCAGTGCAAGATCGCCGCCCATATGATGGATCGTGATCTTCGAAATGGGCTGATCACGCGGATAATCGGCGTTGGCAGTTAGGTAAACGAAATCAGTCAGGGGGCTGTTCTGCTCGATCACCTGTTCCTTTTCGGCGCCTTCAAGGGGGTAGCCAACATAGCTGGGTATTTTCGAGCCGTTGAAGAACCAAACTCCTACAACGAGCGCGACCAGTACGATCGCGCCGATGATGAGCACGAGTGCTGATTTGCGTGAACGAGCGGTGGCGTTCGCAGCTTCAGTGTGTGCGTTCGTTTTGTCTATCATGAGCGGCTACTCCGTTCTTAAGCGATCAGAATGAGGCGATATAGCCCCACAAATTGATGAAATGAAGCAAGAAAAGGCATCCGAACAGCAGTTTTGTTCCCACCGATGAGAGCTTTTTAGCTGGTGTGATCGATCCGTTCGCAGTGAAGATGAACATACCTACGATACCGACATAGAAGAAGCCTGTGTCGGTCAGCATATGAAAGAGGAGCGCGGCATCTTCGCCGTGTTGAGCCTCTCTGTAGCGCTTGATGAATACACGCACAGCGATGATGATGAGAGCCGCCATCGCAATGAGGCCAAATTCAACTCCCGCGTGGATAAAGATATTGTGGATGTGATTGGTGTTAAAGTAGTTGCCAGCATCCTGGATGTTTGCGAGTCGCCAGGTGAAGGGACCCATGCCCACGAGTGGGTCAACGCCAAGATAGCTGATACCGTTTCCCATCATCTCGAATCGTTCAGCGAACGTTGCTCCTGCATTTGGACGCATGAAAAGTGCAAAAGGAATGCAAAGCAGTCCGACCAGGGAAATGATCTTTGCGAATTTACCAGAGCTTTTGAGAAAGGAATCGAAGCGATTCCACAGGCAGATCATCACAATGATGTAGGCAAGGATCACCAAACAAAGGATGGGTGCATCGGCGCGCTCGCCTGCCATATACATCAAGAAGCCGATCGCGATGCTCAGGAAGATGCGCGATAGGATGACCGTGGCAAATCGGAAAGCTTCCTTACCCCCTGTTGCGCGAAAGCGTGAGATGAACAGCACGATAAGGCCGATGCCGAGCGCAACCAGGCTACCCATCGAAAGCGTCATGGCAAGCGCAACTAAGATAAGGGGTTCGCAGCGGCTTAGGAAGTGGTAGAGACGGCTTCGGTCAAGCGTTGAGGGCTCATTGGCATCCTTTTGTCGTACGACCTCCATACGACTGCTCTCAAGTGCGAACCATGCGAGCACGAAGAAGATACCAAGGCCGTTTGGCGTTCCAACAACGTATTCGAGGCGGGTAGCGCTTGCAGTGAATGATTGAACGATGAAGCCGATGATCGCAGCAACAGCAGCTACGACAGCAAGTCCGACGCAGAGAAGGCGGAGTAGCTTCGCTTCGGCGTCTCTCAAGCTGCAGGCAGCAGCATAGAGCGAGAGATAGATGATGTGCAGTGGACCATACCCATAGAGCGGGTCGCCCCACGCGCACCATGCAGAGATGAAGTTCATGAGCACATACGCAGCAAGGGGGATGAAGATCCACCAATCGATGTACGCTTCTTTGCGGAAGAAGCAGATCGCGCAGATTACCATGCCGATGAGAGAGACGAAGGCTACGGTACCTACTCCCGTGATGGTGAGTATGGCAAGTGCGATGGTGAGCGCAATAACGAGCACGCTGGTGGCCCGTTGCCGGTGTTCTCGTAATGATGGGGCGATGATCTGAGCCATGGGTTGGTGACCTACCAATTCGGTCGGAAATACATTACAGAAGCTTCATTATAGCTAAATGCCCGATGATAGCCAAAAACCATACATGATCGAGTGAGGTGAAAAACGGTTGTTTGGGCGGTTTGAAAAGAATATGCGTTGTGAGTCGCTCGAGGTATGAAGAGCGGGCATGAACTGGTATCCTGACAACCGCAAGAAACCAACTTCTATGTGCCTCTTTTGGATTGCGTAAGGGCAGTGAAAATGGTAAAATCAGGGTGAATTCTATGACTTCGCTATGATTTCATAGTGCATTTGAGAAGCTACGCGTATGAGATCACATAAATGAGAGTCATGAGGAGGCTCCCATGATTAAGCATGAGAAATCTATTCGGTATAAGTTTTTGGCTTGCCTTTTGGCGGTCACATTGGTGTTTGGTCTTTCAGCCTTGCCTGCATTTGCTGTGCCTGATGCAAGCTCAGGCGAGCAGCCTTCTGCTCAGTCGGAGAAGGCGGCCGGCGAAGAAAAGACTCTTATCGAAAATCCTACCAAGGAAAAACCTGCTATTGAAAAGCCCGCTAGCGAGAATACGCCGAAAGCTCCTTCTGATAATTCCTGGACAGCAGGTATGACAGGTGATGGAGCCACAGAGGATGGATCTGCTAAAGAATCCGAGTCTTCAAGTCCTCTTGAAACGTTCGGTGCGGTACTCCAGGCTGAAGGCGAGCTGGCATTCGAAAACACTACCGGCATCGGGGTTCAATCAGACTATGATAGCGACCTTGATAGATCCTACAATACGTACGATAAATATACGGCTAAGGTCAAAAAACGTGATTTTGGCTCTTATAGCCCCTCCACTTGGGATGACGGCAAACTAACGATCAATAAGGCATTCAGTCCTGCTCCCACTATTGCAACTACGGAAACTGATGGGAAGATTGATACTCCTAGTATTGCAGTCCAGTTCAAGCTTGTTGGCGAACAAATGGATTACAGGGACAGATTTGTTTACAAGAACGAATCCAAGGGTTACTGCTTGATGCTTACTAAAGAGGGAAGTATTGAGGATTGGAATGGGCATACGATGTATCTAGATGCCAATAGAGGTCTTCTTGCCTTAGATGAAGAAGGTAACTATTGGGATACCGATAATAAAGGTGGAGAGTCCCGCGGTTGCATCTATAAGAAGGATGGAAAACTGGTGAGCGTTAACGGTGGCGGTTATGTGTACTGCGACCTGTATGCTGAAGAAGACGATGCTTTCAAGTATTACTACTTCAACGATGACGATGAAGCTGTCTATATTGATGCTGATGGCGTTTTAAGCGGCAGTATAAACGATTGGCGAGTCTTGTTTACCTATACTGATCCAACGAGTTTTACTGCTGGTACGGTAGCCAATCTTAGGCTTGAGCCTATTACGTGGACGATTCCAGTAAGTGTTGAAGTTGGTGCTGATGTCGCCACGCGCACGATCGATGGTTTGCCCATCCCTGCTCGTTATACGATCTCTGAGGTCGTTTATCCTGGTTGCGGCTACAGCGAGGGACGACCAGATTTAAGCACAACATTCGAGCTCGATGACTTCTATGGTTCTGACAATGCTTACACCATCACCTTCACCAACACGGGTACTGACGATGGAGTACCAAGCTCTGGCATCACCAATGCCTACAAATATGACAGTGTAGCTGGGGAGTTCAAAGGTAAGATGCTTGAACATAATGACTATAATTCGTCATCTTCAAACTAATCCTATCGATAGTGCGTTGAAAGCTGGAACTCAAAGTGAGGGCATCATGACAAAGACAAGCAAAAGATTCATAACCATAGGATTAGCTGCGCTTCTTGCGGTTATCCTATGCGCTGGTCCAGCATACGCTTATTTCACTGCGGTAACTTCTGCAACCGGTGAAAAAGCAATCACACTTGGATATAGCGCGGAAACTGACGAGGACTTCGATGGGGAAGATAAAGCCATCACTATGAAGAACACGGGCGACACCGACGTGATGGTTCGCGTAATCCTTTTGGGTGTTCAGCCACGCGAGGGTGTAGATATTTCCATTGCGGGTTCAGGATGGGTCAAGACTGAAGCGACTGACGATTATGAAGTTTGGAATTATGTTGCTGATGCGCTCCATCCAAATGAAACAACACCAGCCTTGAAGGTTGATCTGACACAGAAAATCGATCCAGACAACTCGCTGACGCACATTAATTTCGATATTCAGGTGGTTGGACAGTGCTCGCCTGCTGTCTACGATGACTCTGGTAAAGCTCATTCATACACCGATTGGAAATAGGGGAGGTAGTTTCAGATGAATGCAAAAAGTACGAAACGCATAGTTGGTTTGCTCATCGTCTTCCTCCTAACGGTGGCGGCGCTCGTGGCGGTCATGGCTAATACTGCGCAAGCGGCACTCGATAAGCAGTCAGAGACTTACGAGGCAACGATAGAGCTTACCAGCCTTGATGTTGGACTTACGGAAAATGGAGATATTCGCGAGGGAAAGGATACTCTGCTCGCGAACCTTATTCCCGATGGTCAAAAGATTTCGTTTGGTAAATGGTATTCCGAAGAGCTTGCAGCGCAGAATACCGGTGCTCAACCAGAATACATGCGCGTGGTGATCCATAGATATTGGCTTGATGGGAATGGCGAGAAGGCAACGAATATGGACCCATCGCTTATCGAGCTCAAGCTAGCTAAGGGATGGGTAGTTGATGAAAGCGCTTCAACTGCCGAACAAATTGTCCTCTATAGCGTCGACCCTGTCGCAGTTGGTGCTTCGCTTCTGTTTGCAAACGAGATGCGCATCGGCGCTGATGTCTTGAAAGATGCAAAGTCGGTCATTGTTTCAAGCGCTGATGCTGGTGCAAAGACAGCTGGCGGGCAGGCATATTCCTATACTGAGTACGCGTATGACAACTACAAGTTCGGCATCAGTGTAGAAGTCGATGCGGTTCAGACGCACAATGCTGCAGATGCTATCAAGGGCGCATGGGGCGTTGATGCGAACAGCCTCGGTATCAATGTAGGAGGTGCAGCATAATGACTAAAACACGAACACTGGTCAAATGGTTCGGCACCTTCGTTGCCACCTGCGCGGTTGCTCTTGCCTGTTCACTCGGCTTCTCGAGCACTGCCTATGCTGAAACAGAAAGCGTGAGCTGGAACGTTACCTATAGTGCTGATAAGCAGATGGTGTCGGATTACAACCAAGAGTCGGTGAACAGTGCACTTTCTCACATGCAGCCGGGGGACAGCTTCACGATGAAGGTCAATCTGCGCAACTTGAGCGATACGAGCACTGATTGGTACATGACCAGTGAAGCTATCAAGACGCTCGAAGAGGGCGCAAGCGCTTCTGGTGGTGCTTATACCTACACGCTCAAATATAACGGCAACGAGATCTATTCGTCGAATACGGTTGGTGGCGATAATAGCCAAGGGTTCAAAGAGATATCGGGTGTGACAGGTAAGTGGTTCTATGTTGCTACGCTTGGCAGCGGAGATACCGGTGCTGTTACGATCGAAATGAGCCTTGATGGTGAAACGCAGGACAACGCATACATGAACACTCTTGGCAAACTGAACGTCGCCTTCGCGGTAGAAGATAGCGCGGGCGGCACAGCTGGTCAGCCAGTTCCTGATGGTGATGGAGATGGGGCAGGCTCAACCCTGCCGAAGACCATGGATCAGGTGCTGATGGTGCTCTACATCGTTGGCATCGTTGCGGCGCTTGTGTGCACGATCGTTTCGCTGAGATCGCTCAGGAAGATTCGTAAAGGAAGTGATGCCTAATGACACGCTTTGTTCAAACTAAGGCGCGCTTCTCGTTCGCTCGGATCGTCGGGGTCTTCTGTGCGGCTCTTGTCGCATGCGTTCTTGTGCTTGGCGTTCAAGCGGCAACTTCGGAAGAAGCTTTTGCCGATGAGAGCAGCTCCTACTCATATACGGTCACGCTTTATGCTGGCAATGGAACGATCGATGGAGCGGCTTCAAAGAGCTTTAGTCCCTACGGTGATGCGAAATATGGTTATGAGAAGAGATACTGCACTATTGCCTGGCAGACGCTGAACATCCAGCCTGACGATGATAAGTATTATGTGAAGGGCATCCGTCTTGCAGGTCATGATGAACTAGCTGAGTCTGGCAATATCGAGGTCACCCAAGATCTGCAGTACGTGGTTGCTTACGGCATGAAGAAGGACCAGGTTGCGTATACGATCAACTATGTTGATGCGAATGGCGCACAGATCGCGGATAGCGAAACGTTCTATGGCAATATCGGCGACAAACCGGTCATCGCGTATCGCTACATTGAAGGCTATCAGCCAACGAATGCTTACAATCTAACGGGCACGCTCAAGGGCAATGCCGAGGATAACGTATTCACCTTCAAGTATCAGGCTGTCCAGGGATCTTCAGCAGGAGCAGCTAATGGCGGAACTTCTGCTGGCACGACTGACGGACAGGCAACACCAGGTGATGAGAGCGGCGCGGCTGATGAGAACGCTGCCGGCGACGAAGCAACAGGCGATGAGGCTGCGGATGAGGCTGGCACGCAGGATGACGCTGCGAATGGGGCAGAGCCAGCTGAGTTGCTCGATATCGATGATGACGCGAACCCGTTGGCAAGCGCTCAAAGCGCAGTTCAGGAGACCTTCTCCAACCCGCTCAATTACCTTCCTTGGGTGTTTGGCGTGCTCGTGGTGATCGCGCTCATCTCGGTTATCGCGCTCATGGTTGCGAAGAAGCGTGCTGGTAAGGATGCTTCCTAAACTCAGGTGAGTCATCATTTGCACGAGAGCAAGTCCTATTTGCTCAGCAAAAAGAGTTCAAGAGCCGCATGATAAGCATGCGGCTCTTGTGTTTATGGCTAGATTCTATGTTCCCAGGTCGCCATATATGGATTAAGGCTAGTCAAGGCCGAAAACTAGTACTAAACTTGTTTTAATTAGGGGGAAGCGTTTCCGCTTGTCTCGATGCAGCGATTCGCATTTCACAATCGAATAAGGAAACCTATGAAACGACTGCTTACGCACTCACAGCTCAAACACACCAAGCAGGCAGCGAATAAATTCCTTACCTGTTTCATTGCCGCGATCATGGCGGTAGCTCTATCTCTTCCTGCCGCAGGAATACCCACGCTCTCTTTTGCTGATGAACCGAATCAAGGTTCAGTTATTGTTACGCCTGCTGATTTGGAAGAGGGTAACAACCCATCCGATTCTGCTGCTTCAGGAGCAGCAAATCTTGAAAATGGAAATACGGAAGCTAATGCTGGAGCTGAATCAGGTTCCAATGGTTCTAATGACGGTTCTTCAGATAGTAATGCGACTGATGCTGCCGAAGGAGCAGATGCCCAGGATGAGGATACAGGAAACGTCTCTCGCGCTATAACGGATGCAGACCTGACACTCGATGAATCTACCTTCAATAAGTATGAATATAACGGTATTGGCCTCGATCCAGCAATTCAGGCTGAACGCAGCACTAATGGCGCGAATGATGATGCAATCTCAGCTCAAAGCCTTCCTTCGGGTTTTGATTTGCAACCTTATATTGTTTCGCCGACAGATCCTAATAGCACTAAGGTCAATCTGTTCAATTATTCCAATGGATGGGGAACAAACGCCGATGATCGCTACAAATCATGGGAATGGACTGGTGCTACCATCGCCCAACGCTATCAAAACATCTTCGGCAATCCGAATGGAAACCCGAACATCAATCGGGGGCACCTTCTTGCGTTTGGTGATTCGCAAACAGTTGGTATGGGCTATTGGAACTTTGGCGCTGGAGCTGCTCGTGGCTTGTTTGCCTATCAGTATCCTGGTATGCAGTTCATGACCACGGGGGCGTTGTCGAACGGCTATCCGGTTCTGAGCGACAAGGGTACAGCTAATGATACCAACATAACAGCAGGTTATAACGGTAATCCATCGGCTTACTCAAGCGCAACGCAGGTTGGTGTTACAAACGCATCGAACGAAGGTCAACCAGTATTCCCCGCCACCTTGGGAGCGAAGAATATTTCACGAGGCATTCAGTATTTAGTGAATAACCCAAGTGATTATACTAATGCGGCATGGCTAGTTGCGCCTGGTAATGCTAATCCTCAAGAGCAACCTGCGCTCAGTGAAGCGCAGCGCTCACTTCAGTATCTTTTCGATCCTGATTCAAGTGCGGAAGGAAAGACCTCATACGAGAACGTGACGGGTCTCTTCCAAATGGATGACGAAGGCTACTATTACTACAACATGCGTCAGAATTTTGCGCAATTCGTGAATGATCCTACTACGGTAGATGGTCAAGAAAGCGCTGGTCATTTTACGCTTTATAACTCCCCAGCAGTTATCCGTACAGATGCATCGAGCGGATCGATCGCAGCGGGTGAAGGGCGAGGTGGATTCTTTCCTTTCAATACTGCGCAACAGGTTTTCGATGGCGCTTCTGACGGTAAGCTTGTAAGTAACCTGAACGCAAATGCCGACAATAATGGCTTGGATCACTACATGGGCATGACGGTTGAGACCAATTTTCGTCAACCAATTGATGGCAAAGTGGGTTCAAATAATATGACCTTTGAATTTGCTGGTGATGACGATGTTTGGGTTTATCTGGATGATGCGCTTGCTATCGACCTAGGCGGCGTGCATTCAGAGCTCTTTGGCACGATTGATTTCAGCACAGGCATGATTTATCTTGGTCCCTCTTATGCAAGCGGTGGTATCCCGGATGACCCTGAAGCTAATGCAACGATGAAGACCACGATTCGCAGAATGTTTGAATACTCTACAGGACAAATAGACGATCCTTATATTCGTCGCGATGTCACCTATGTCAAGAACAATACGAGCGAACCTAATAGCCCAGAGAACTTTGTGTTGGGCGAATGGCAGGGCGAGCTTGAAATGCGCATGGGACGAGCAAACGTTTACGGACCTGATGGGCGTAGCATTGGCTTCATGGGCGAGACGTTTGCATCTTCAACTTCCCATACGCTCAAGATGTTCTATATGGAACGAGGTAATTACGATTCGTCGTTGGCATTGAGATTCAACTTGCAACCAGCACTCTATCAACAGATCAAGAAGGTTGACCAGGATGGCAGCCCATTAGCAGGTGCTGAGTTTGATCTCTACGAAGTGAATGTTCCCGATGGTACGAATACGCAGAATGCCCAGGATGTCACGCTCGACCAGGTCAGTATCAAAGGTGATCCGCTCACACATGTGATAACCGACCAGAATGGTGAAGCGAAGTTCGTGAGCAAGGAGACGTTGGGGTCAGCCAACGAAGAGCCTTTCAACTTCTCGGACCGTTATGACGGTGGCAGCGAAGGTTTGCTCTACATCTTGCGCGAAACAAAAGCGCCTGCAGGGTACAAATCGGTCCCATCCGATCTGCTCTTGCGTTTCAATCCGCAGAACACGATGCTCATCGTGAACAACCGCTATCAAACGGGCGCATATGCAAGCTTCAACAGTTACGTCACGGGTAACAACGGTTCGGTCTACTACGGTCAGATCGGCGAAAACGGTGAGACGGTGACCAAGATTCCCGACGACCAGCTGGGCGGTGCTGCCTCGGCGAACGTGTCACTCGATTCGCAACAGTATGGCTTGGTGGTGGCGGTTCCGATGCTGAAGCAGCCGAGCTATAACAGCTCTCGCGCGTGGTTTCCGCTTTATGGCGATAACCTGGTTGGCTTCCAAACCGTGCATATCGGCGATTTGAATGCTGACACCACGCAGTATCGCAAGGACAATCGTACTTCAGCGCTCACGGCTGCGCTCATGCAGTCTGCCGAGCACTACCGTTCCGATCATCATCTCGATAATGCTCATACTGAAGGTTGGCATCTTGATTGGAATGACGAGACGAACCGCTTGGAAGGAACGTTACAGAATCTTCCTGGACGTGCCGACCGTTACATCCTCACCAACCCTGATGGCGACATGAGAATGTATTACGCACTGATCGAACCCGATGCGCTCGCGTGCGTGCTCGGTATTTCTGAAGATGAGGTTCGTGCTATGAGCACCACCGAACGCTACGATGCACTCGGACGGGTGGCTATGAGCGCAGTGGATGCGGATAACGGCGAGCCAGGAGATAACATCAACGAGCTCATACAGAAGATCGATCCCTATCCAGATAGTTTTCAAGACCGTGGCTTCACAGCCCTCGACATTTCCGAGTTCATCCGCAACTTCCGTTCGGTTCTTTACGTTCCGAATGAGCAGCGTCAGCTTCGTGTGACGAAGATCGACCAGAATGGCGTGGCGAAGAATGGTGCTGAATTCGCACTCTTCAATTCTGAGGATGATGCGCGAAACGATCGAAATCGCTTGGCAGCCGGCTATACGGCAACTGTTGATGGGGCGGATGGCATGCTCATCTTCGAGCCGCGCCAGAGCCATACCGAGACCAACGATGGATATGCAGATATGGCCTGGCCAAACGTGACCTTCGAGGGTGGGGCAGCAACGTACTATCTGAAGGAGACGCGTGCTCCTGCTGGCTGCGATATCAATGACACGGTCATCCCAGTGAAAGTAGGTGTGTATTCGATCTACGCTGATGCAGGGACGCCTGATGATAATGTGAGCGTATCGGCTGGCGTTGGTAAGCTCACACAAACGATGGTGCAGTATGCCTCAGAAGGCGATGTCAATATCACGCTGCGCGACATCACATCGTTCGCGCAGTCGCAGCCATCAGGAAGCTTCGGACTGCAAGATTGGGAAGATGTCTATCTGAGCGATACGGGCTCGGCAAAGATCCCGCGTTCGATGAATCTGCATTACGGGCAGAATGCAGTCGTGGACTATGGTCTTTCAGACGAGGATGGCGGCAAGAATATCCAGCCGTTCTTCGTGACAGATTCAGGCTACCTGCGTACCCGCGTTCAGCAGAACCTGCATGCACATGATGATCCGAATGATCCTGATCATTCGGATGCGGCCGCTGATGATCTGGGTGATATGGATATCACTAGCCTGTTCAGCCTGATCAACACTGTTATCGTGACCGATAGCAACGAAAGCGCTCCTGCGGCGGGCGACCTTTCGATCAGCAAGAAGGTAGAAGGCAGTACGCTCAGTGCTGATCAATACAACCGCCTCTTCCACTTCACTTTACATATCTATGATCAGAACGGTACCGAACTGCCGAACACGCAGCGCTACTATTTCTATGGCAAAGACCGTGTAGGCTTCATCGGCAGTGGGGACGAGATTCCGCTGCATCATGATGAAGACCTGGTTGTAATGGGCATTCCTGAGGGATATACCTATAAGGTGATCGAGACCGACGCGGATCAGGATGGTCTGTTCGTCTCGCCTATTGGTGGCACGATCGAGGGTAAGATGCAGAAGGATGCAGTGCTTGAGGCGGCGTTCACGAATTCGCAGGACAAACCTAAAGAGCCAGATAATCCTGATAACCCTGATAATCCGAACAACCCTAATGACCCGAATAAGCCGAATGGTTCGGATGGAGATGAAGACGGATCGTTATTGGCGAAGATGGGCGACTATATTCCGTATGCGCTCGTAGTAATTGCCTTGGTAGCAGCCGGTGCTGCAGTTGTGGTAAAGCGCCGCGCAGATGCACAGAGACCGATCGGCAAGCACGGCCACTTGTGATCCTTATTCCTTTTTTGCCTTGTGGTGTTTGATCTTTTGCGCTTGCTTGTGTGCGAGCTTCTCGGCGTGTTTCTTGAAGGCGATCCACGTTTGCACGACCGCTCCGATCGCGCAGATGCCAAGCGCAATGCCCGCAGCGCTTTCGAAGGTTGAAAGCGCGAAGGCTCCGCATTGCTCCCAATTTGTGCTTACTGCGTAGAACATGGTGTAGTAGAGACCACGACCAGGAACGAGCGGGATCACGGAAATAAGGAAGAATACCGCTGTAGGGGTCTTATAGACATGCGCGAGGATCTCGGCATAAATAGCTGCGAACATCGAAGCGATCAGGCATGAGGGGAGCAAACCTGCATTCATGCTGTGAAGTATGAAGTAGATGATCCAGGTGATAACGCCGCCGATGGTCGCATAGAGCACGTGGCATTTTCGCACGTTATAGAACAGGGCGAAGCCAAGCGCTGCGATGAAGGTGATGGCTATCTTGAAGAGAAACTCGCTCCACTCCATTTAGATCACCCCGCAAAGACTGGCTAGCCAAAGTGCGCCCATGAATCCCAGCACGAGTGAAGTGGCGAGAAAGAGACTCTCGATAAAGCGCATGACACCCGATATCGTTGCCCCTGAGAGCATGTCGCGCGTTGCATTGGTCATTGCTACACCAGGGATGAGGAGCATGATCACGCCGATGATGACCATGTCGATATTGATCGCTGGAATGGGCTTTGAGGCAAGGCAGATAAGAATGCCGAAGATAAATGACGTGAGGAAGTTGAAGACCATCGCATTAGGTGTGAGCTTCTGAAAATGCTTGATGCAAAAGCAAATGCCCAGTGCAAAAAAGGCGGAAACGAGCCCGTCGATGAGCGATCCTCCAAAGAAGATGGCGAACCCGCCTGCTGCAAGTGCGCCACCCAGATAGAGCGAGACCTTTGGGAATGGCTTTCCTTTGATACGCTGCAGGCTTTTGCGCAGATCATCTGCAGGAATCGGGCTTTGACAGTATGATTTGCAAAGATCGGTAAGGGCTTCGAGTCGATCGAAGTTCGTACTGCCTTCATTGAGGATGCGCCTGCTCAATGTGTGCTCGTTGTGGCCCGGCATCGTTGCGGTGGCGATGATGAGTTCGGTGATCACCAATACATCCATCTTGTAAGCGCCATAGGCTTTACCCATCTTGACCAAGATGTCTTCAACGGTGTCCACATCGGCACCGGCGGCAAGCATAGCCTCGCCAATATCGAGCATGCACGAGAACGTCTCAAGTTGTTCTTTTTGAGACTGCTTGGTTGCATCTTGCTTGCTTTCGACAGCTGTGGTCATCGTGTGCCCTCGTGCCAAGTTCGAATAAATTCTCATGTCGTGGGGTAAGCAGTTGTGCTCTTTGCTTCCCGTGAGGAGTGATCGCTTCTATCCTGCCTCTATTCTTCCAGAGGAAAAGGGTGATCGGCGTTTTGTTTTAGATCGGTGAACGAGCCGACAATTTGGGATTATTTTCGTCTAAATTTGGGAGCAACCGATAGTTGCGGAATTGCAAACTAGAATCGGTGGTGCGGATTTTCCTGCTCGAATACTCTATTCTGGTAGGAAAGAGCATCAATGCGAAGGAATAGTATGAATATAGACATGGCAAAGCGGTTGGCTGATAGGCGCAAGCGAGCGGGCTTTTCTCAAGAGGCGCTCGCGCTTGAGCTTGGTGTGAGCAGACAGGCGGTTTCTAAGTGGGAGCGTTCCGAATCTTCGCCTGACACAGATAATCTGATCGCGCTTGCGCAACTCTACGGCGTTTCCTTGGACGATCTTTTGTATAAGGATGTCGAAATCAGCGAAGATGATCTTGATGGTGCGTCCGGTTTTGAAGCGGAAGTGTTTGCGGGAGTTGCGTGTGATCAAAAGGACAGCAGTACTACGACCGCCTGTGAGGGCGCTTCTGCGGAGGCAGCGCAAGTCCATGAGAATGGTGGGGATGAATCGAATGATTCATCAATAAATCAGCCTACTGAAGCTGCAGATACCGCAGGAGAAAGCGGTGGCTCCCACCATAAGAGCGATGATGTTCACATCGGGCCCGATGGCGTTCACATTGAGAGCAATGAGAAGGGCGATTCTGTCCACATAAGTTGGAAAGACGGTGTTCATGTAAAGAATGGCAGTCACGGAGATGAGGTTCATGTTGGTTGGGATGGAATTCGCGTAAACGATCATCACTACGATGACTGGCGCGATGCGCATGCGCATTGGGATGGATCGAAGAGGAAGCATCCAAATCCAGCATGGCGCAATTGGAATGTTTTCCCCTATCCGCTGCTCGCAATTCTCGCGTATTTCGCATTCGGATTGATCAGCGGTATTCCTGGTGCATGGTTTTCGGGAATCGGATTCTTCCTTTCGATCCCGGTGTACTATGCTCTTGGTGGCCTGTTCTTTGGAAAGCGGGTGTGCGCCTTCTTCAGCGCGCTCTATTCAGCTATCGCGATCGAGGTCTTCATTTTGCTTGCTTTGGGCGGTTATGCGCATCCTGGATGGATCGTGCTCGTGAGCATCCCGTTCGTTGTGGGCCTGTTCAACGGCATCGCTCATTGGTGGCGTACCCGAAAGAAGTAATACTTAAAGTGGCTTAATGACGGACGCTATTATCTTGATCAACGGCATGGCTGATAGCTCCTTATCTGCTTTTTAGGTAGGCGAAGTGGCTGCAAATATCATTACTAATGTGTAAGTGAATCAAAGCTGCTGGGTCGCGCCCGCAAGAGGGCAGGTATGATGGTTGTGGTGAGAGAACGTAAGCGAATAGGGGAGAGCCATGAACATCTTGCTCGTTGAAGACGACGCTTCGATCGTAAGCGCGCTTACCGATCTGCTTCACAGTGAAGGATTCAGCGTTCAAGCTTGTGCGACGCAGGATGCGGCGTGCGAAGCATTATCACGCACGACCTTCGATATCGCACTGCTCGATGTCACGCTGCCTCAGGGTAACGGGTTCGCGGTATGCGCGGCCGCCCGTGAAGCAGCTCCCGAGATGCCTGTGATCTTTCTTACCGCTTCCGATGATGAATACTCCACGGTGGCAGGTCTCGATATGGGCGCGGTCGACTACATCGCTAAACCGTTTCGGGCCCGCGAGCTCGTTTCTCGCATTCGTAGTGCCCTGCGACGGGCGCATCCTGCTGAGGGCGCGTTGTTGGTGGGAGACGTTCGCGTCGATCCTGCATCAGGCGCTGTGACTAAGGCGGGCAAGGAGCTCTTTCTCTCTGCCCTCGAATACCGCCTGCTGCTCTTCTTCTTCCAGCATAAGGGAAAGCTCGTCACGCGCGAGGTACTGCGTGATGCCATTTGGGATAGCGCTGGCGAATACGTTTCCGATAATGCGCTCAATGTGTATGTGAAGCGTTTACGCGAGAAGATCGAGACCGATCCGAGCGAACCCGAGATCATCATCACGGTGCGTGGTCTCGGCTACAAGGTGGGTGAGTAGCATGGGTTCATCAAGAACATTCACCTGGCAGTGCATAGCGCTCGTGGCGATCGTTGTCGTGTTCGCGCTTGCTGCTCCAGCGGAAAGCAAATTCTGGGTGATACTGACCGGGCTGGCTGCCGCAGCATTCTTCATAGTGGTTTCATTAGCGCGACATCAGCAGATCAAGCGTCTTGCTGGCGAGATCGACGAAGTGCTCCATAACGGCCGACGTATCGATTTCTCTACTTCGAGCGAAGGTGACGTTGCGGTGCTCACGAACGAGCTGCAGAAGATGGTCGCACGCCTCGCACGAACGACCGAACAGCTCGAGGCGGAACGCAATGCGCTCGCAAACTCGCTCGCAGATATATCGCACCAGATCAGGACACCGCTCACGGCTATCACGCTCATGCTCCCTTCTATCGAGCGCGCAGAGAACGAGACCGAGCGCAAACGAGCAGTGCGCAAGCTCGAATCCATGATCGAGCGCGTTTCGTGGCTGGTGACCGCACTCTTGAAGATCGCGAAGATCGATGCAGGATCGATGCGTGTCGAATCGAAGCCTTCGTCATGCGCGGAGACCATCCGGCGCGCGATCGCGCCGCTCGAGCCTGCGCTGGACTTGCACGATGTGAACCTGGTGGTGGATCTTGACCAGGAGTCTTCGTTCGAGGGTGATCTTCTTTGGACTGCAGAGGCGGTCGAGAACATCGTGAAGAACTGCATGGAGCATACGCCTGCGGGAGGTTCGATCGAGATCACTGCTCGAGAAGACGTGTTGGCAACAACGATCGATATCAGGGATTCAGGATCGGGGATCGATCCAGCCGATCTGCCCCATGTGTTCGATCGCTTCTATCGCGGCCGAGCGCAAGACAACGAACATGCTGACCAAACGAGCGGTTTTGGCATCGGGCTTTCACTTGCGCAAGCGCTCGTTTCGGCACAGGAAGGCACGCTGCGCGTAGCGAATAACCCCGAAGGGGGAGCGCACTTTCAGATTGCGTTCCCGAAGCTCGTGGTGTAGCAGCGGCATGAAAGCGCGCTTTAAGATGAAAGTGTGCTGCAGGATGAAAGCACATCGCAGGATGAACATGGCCTGCAGGCGCGAAGAAGCACACGAAAAGTCGCATGACAAAACCGTAATACGCGCGTTATAGGCAGGACAGCTTGCCTCTCCATACTTATTCTTGCTAACTCATAAAAAGGAAAGGATTCCACCATGGAAATCTTGAAAGTTGAGCATCTCACGAAGGTGTATGGAGAGGGCGAAACCGCCACGCGTGCGCTCGATGATGTGAGCTTCAGCGTGGAAGAAGGCGAATTCATCGCGATCATCGGGTCGTCTGGTTCGGGCAAGTCGACGCTTCTACATTTGATCGGCGGGGTCGATCGTCCTACTTCTGGCAGCGTCCTGCTCAATGGTGTCGATGTCTATTCGCGCAGCGATGAAGAGCTTGCGGTCTTCCGTCGCCGCGAAGTGGGACTCGTGTATCAGTTCTACAATTTGGTCCCTGTTCTCAATGTGGTCGAGAATATGACCCTGCCTGTTGCGCTCGATGGGCGCAAGGTGAACACACAGCGGCTCGAGTCGCTCTTGACCCGTCTTTCGCTTCATGGTCGCGAAGGGCATCTGCCGCGCCAACTCTCTGGTGGACAGCAACAGCGTGTGGCGATCGGCCGTGCGCTCATGAATGCGCCATCGGTCGTGCTCGCTGATGAGCCGACCGGCAATCTCGATACGCACAACAGCTGTGAGATCATGCAGCTTTTGCGCGACTCGAATCGCGAATTCGGCCAGACGATGATCGTGATCACGCATGATGAAGAGATCGCACTCGCTGCTGATCGTATCATCGCCATCGAGGACGGCCGCATCGCCCGCGATGAGAGGATCCGACGATGAACGTGATGACCAACTTCACCACGAAATCGTTGCGTGAGAACAAAGCGCGCACGATCGTGACCATCATCGGCGTTGCGCTTGCTGCAGCGCTGCTCACTGCGGTCCTTACAAGCTACACGTCGCTCACGAGCTTCCTGTACAGGAGTGAGGTGGAAACGAGCGGCACCTGGATGGCGAAGGTTCAGGTAGAGGATACGAGCACTCTTGCAAGCGAGCTCGCGAATGCGCAGGATGACCCCTCGGTCACCGACATTGCGACGCTCTATGATCTGGGATTCGCTGAACTGACACAAAAGCAGAAACAGCGCTTCGGATCGTATCTGCCGATCCTTACCTATGAAGGCGATATTGAAACCACGCTCGGTATTCATACGAGCGAAGGAAGGCTGCCTGAGAACGAAAACGAGATCTTACTCTTCGACGGTTGGCAATCTTCGCAAGGTGTGAACATCGGCGATAAGGTCACCTTTCAGGTGGGCGAGCGCATTGCGCAGGATGCTGGTGGTAGCAGCAGTGTGAAATTCGGCGAGATCGACGCGGGCGAAGACGATCCTTCGGCTGCGAAGACCTACACGATAACTCCTGGTATGCAGCTCAATTCATCCATGGGATACCTCGATGCGCACGTCGATGGCACAGGTCTTGATGAAACGCTTGAGAACAAGCAGACCAAAACCTATACCGTCGTAGGCTTCTATGATCGACTGGGCTATGCGTTGTATAGCGGTGTTGGACCAGTAGCGATCACGGCAGGGAGTCAGACACCTACCCCTGTATCGTTCGCTGAGGTCTACCTTACGATGTCGGGCGTGCAGAATACCGAAGAAGTGCAGGATAACGCAGAGGCATTGTTCCCTGGCGACCGGGTCGAGCTTCACAATGGGCTCTTGCGCTATATGGGAATAAGCAGCGATGCATCGATCTGGACAACGTTCTATGGCTTGGTGCTCATCCTCTCTATCGTGATCATCGTGGCGTGCATCTCGCTCATCTTCAACGCCTTCGCCATCTCGGTTGCTGAGCGAAAGAGCCAGTTTGGGCTGCTCTCTTCGGTGGGAGCAACGCGGCGTCAACTCCGTCGTGCGGTCGTTCTTGAAGCACTCGTCGTTGCGGTGGTGGGCATTCCGCTCGGCCTTCTGGTGGGGATCGGCGGATGCGCGATAACCTTTGCTGCACTCGGTCCCGCTATCACGAAGATGATGGGCAATGTGGGTGACGTAACCTTCGGCTTGTCCGTCGATCCGTGGGTCATTCTCGCAACGACCGTGCTTACGCTCGTTACCGTGCTGCTCTCAGTCTGGATTCCCGCGAAGCGCGCGAGCAGGGCGAACATCATCGACTCGCTCAAATCATCGGGAGGGTCGCAAGCATCCAAACGCGGCAAACGCCTTGCAGCATCGGCGACCATTCCTGCGAGGTTGTGGAAGTCGCGGGGTATTTCGGGCAGGTTGTTCGGCATTGGCGGAAAGCTCGCAGCGATCAATCGTAAGCGTGGCACGACGAAGGGTAAGACCGCTGCGGTATCGCTTGCGCTTGCCATCGTGCTCTTGATGACGGCAGGTTCGCTGAATACGTTCCTTGGGTCGCTTGTCGGCGCCGTTTCGGGCGGCAATGCTTCTGCAGGCGAAGTTGCGGTCGTTGTTCAGCTCGATCAAATGAATGAAAATGGAACCGAACGGACCACCGCAAACGAGCAGTTTGTGCGCGATAATGAACGCTTCGCTGAAGAGGTGCGTATCTTCACGGATGCCTACGATCGCCTTTCAGGAGTTTCGAATGCTGAAGGGCAAGGCTGGAAGCTTACCGATTCTGCATCGCTTATCGTGCCTCATAGCGTTGCGGGAAGCATGTATCGCTCAGCAGACTCACAAACGGGCGGAGAGCTCGCCGATGGCAACTATGCGCTCTATGCCCAGATGAGCTATATCGATGATGCTTCCTTCGATGAGTATGCCCGTAGCTTAGGGCTCGATCCCTCTGAGTATTATGATCCCGAACATCCGCGGGCGATCGGCGTTTCTCGCTGCTATGGCAATGATGGCTCACGCTATCAATTGATGGAAGCTTTGCAGGGTACAGGGGAGGCTCAAGTGCTCAGTAGTGCCATCTATCAAGGTCGTTATCCTGCACATATAACGATGCAGCCAGAAGCAACGAGCAATAACGGGGCGGCGAAATGGAGCATCAGTGCGGTCGCGTCCTCTGCTGCAGCTGATGATATAGAAGGGAAGATGCTCGCGCTCGACGAGGTCGACTATGCCTCGACGGGTCTGGATATCGCGGCGCTCGCTGAAGAACCTCCGGCAGTTTTGGGCAAGGTGGGCGATCACCTGTGCTTGGTCATGCCAGCCTCGCTTGCTCAAGGTCAGGCATTCGGGTTGACGGCTCCGACCTTTGCCAGCGAATTCGATTCGCGCGATGGGGATCATGCGGCATTGGCTGAAGAGCTCGCAAAGAGCAGCACTGCGTTCTTTAGCGAAGAATGTCCGTACGATCTGGCTTTCTCATCGTATAACGACCACGTCGAAGAGCGCGAGTCGGTTCAGATGATGGCAACGATCGTCAACGTGTTCTGCTTGCTCTTCACCGTGATCCTCGCTCTGATCGCGCTTGCGAATGTGTTCAATACCATCACCAATTCGCTCATCTTGCGCCGCCGGGAATTTGCGGTGATGAAGTCGATCGGCATGTCGAACAAGCAGTTCAGGCGCATGATCATGAACGAATGCATGAGCTTTGGCATCGCAGGGCTGATTCCCGGTCTCATCGTATCGGCTGGTATATCCTATCTGCTCTATCTTGTGGTCGGTGAATCGCTCGGGGGACTCACCTTTACCCTTCCGTGGGGATATGTGGTGCTCGCGATCGGCATGACCGCAGTAGCGATGGCGGCTTCTGTGGCGTATGGCATGCATCGCTGCAAGGCTGATAACGTGGTCGAGGCGTTGCGCGCCGATAGTATCTAGCCCTCCATGCGAAAAAGGTGACGAACTACCCGGTCGTTCGTCACCTTTTCCCATCTATCCTACGCAAGCAGCACGCCTATGGGGCACTTGTAATTACCCGCTTTCGCTGTTTGCTTGCCTTTTCAGGCAAGCTCATGCGCTTCGCTCCTTCGGACAACCCATTTATATTGAAGTGAGCGGACTCAGAGTAATTCAAGTACCCCATGGGCTCAGCTGCTTGCTCGATCAGTGAAGAGGGTGAGACACGAGGTTCCCCGTTCATTGCCACAAGGGGCTTACGCCTGAGGGGTGGTTGGGTCGACCCGCTTACGTTGCTCGATAGCCTGCAATATCTTGCAGGCTATCTCGTGCACTTCGCTCGTTCGAACAGCCTATTACTATTTACAAGTGCGGACTCAGAGTCGTCCAACCACCCCACAGGCTCCGCCCCTTATGGCAACGGTGACTTCCAAGGTGTCGAACGACCGGGTAGTTTGTCACCTTTTTGGCTTGGGTAAATATGGAGACCTTCCGTTTTGATGGTACGCATTTTGGGTAGAATCGCAGCTCTTCGGGACAAAATGCCGTAATCACGTATAATCTGGGGTAATGCGAATATAAAAGCGCATGCGTGGGGGCGCGGCGCTTTTAGTTTTTATAGCGCGAGGGGGATCCTATGGCGAAGAAGGCCGAAAACGGAAAAATAACGAAGATAAAGAAACCCTATGGCGGTTCGACGGTAAAAGAACGCAAGGCGGCCATGAGCCGTGGTCTTACCGAAGAGGAGCTGAAGGCGCGCAATACCATTCCTGAAACGAACCCGGCGGGTGGGCCGCATCGCATCATCGCCGAAGAGCTCTATTCTGAAAACGACACCTTCGTTCCGTACAAACCCGATGAGCCGAACGATCCTGGTCCTGCTGCGCACGAGCCTCTTAAAGAAGGCGTGCTGCGTGAAGGGCAGAAGATCACCGACCGCATTGGCGTGAAGGTGGCTCCGACCGACCCCGATTATTGGGGACTTGCGAGCGTGATGACCGAAGAAGAGGCAGCGCTCACCGCACACATGAAAGTGCGCAAGCCGCTCACGTTCGAGCAGCTCAAAAGTGCGAGTGGGCTTGAGAGCGAGAAGCTCCAGCAACTCCTGGACGATCTTTCCATCAAGGGCATCATCGAGTACAACTGGGAGAACCTCGACGGAAAGAACCCGAATCATGAGAAGCGCTATCTGCTTCCTATGTTCGTACCCGGTTCGGCGGAGTTCACCGTTATGAACCAGCAGCAGCTTGAAGAGCACCCCGAGATCGGCACGTTCTTCGAGCGCATGGCGTTTCTGCCGCTTACGAAGGTCACGAAGATGGTGCCGCCCGGTGGTGCAGGCATCGGCATGCATGTTATCCCTGTCGAGCGCGCGATCGAATACGAGAACGAGGCAGCCGATGTCGAGCGCATCTCACATTGGTTGAAGAAATACGATCGCTTCTCGGTGGGCGCATGCTCATGTCGTGCAGCTGAGCGCGTGCGTGGAGGTAATGCGGGGTCCGATCCGCAGAACTGGTGCATCGGCCTCGGCGATATGGCCGATTACTGCGTGGAGACGGGCAAGGGCCATTACGCTACCTACGACGAGGTCATGGACATCCTCATCCTTGCCGAGCGCAATGGTTATGTTCATCAGATCACCAATATCGATGGATCCGATAAGATCTTCGCCATCTGCAATTGCGACGTGAACGTTTGCTATGCGCTGCGTACTTCGCAGCTGTTCAATACGCCGAACATGAGCAGGTCTGCCTATGTTGCGCAGGTCAACGGCGAAAAGTGCGTGGCGTGCGCGGGATGCGTGGAAGTGTGCCCCGCAGGCGCGGTGAAGCTCGGCCAGAAGCTCCTTACCGAAGATGGTTCGGTTTCCTATCCGCAACAGCCGTTGCCCACGCTTTCCTGGAGCGAGAAAGATTGGGACCCCGATTACAAGAATACGAGCCGCATCGAGTGTCATGAGACTGGCACGGCACCGTGCAAGGTGGCCTGTCCCGCGCATATTTCGGTGCAGGGCTATCTGCGCATGGCGGCTGAAGGGCGTTATCGCGATGCGCTCGCACTCATCAAGCAGAAGAATCCCTTCCCTGCGGTGTGCGGACGCATCTGCAATAAGCGTTGTGAGGCGGCTTGTACACGCGGCACGGTCGATGAGCCGGTGGCGATCGATGATGTGAAGCGCTTCATCGCCGAGAAGGATCTCGAGGCTGAGTATCGCTACGTGCCGGAG
Organism: uncultured Eggerthella sp.; assembly: GCA_902464295.1. GTDB lineage: Bacteria > Actinomycetota > Coriobacteriia > Coriobacteriales > Eggerthellaceae > Anaerotardibacter. The sequence goes on along the minus strand of CABQIW010000026.1, from coordinate 2,642 downwards.
GTCATTCCTCCCACCACGCGTGGAGGGTTCCCTGAGAAGATCGCTATCGTGGGCGCGGGGCCGGCGGGTCTTACGTGTGCGTACTATCTTGCCACTATGGGGTACGCGCCTACCGTATTTGAGCGCGAAGAAAAGCCTGGTGGCATGATGACCTATGGCATTCCTGCCTATAAGCTTCCGCGCGATGTGGTCGAGGCTGAGATCGATATCTTGCGCGAGCTGGGGGTGGAGATCCGCTGCGGCGTGGATGTGGGCAAGGACGTCACGCTCGATAGCTTGCGCGATGAGGGATTCAAGGCGTTCTATCTGGCTATCGGTGCGCAAGGGAGCCGACCGCTCGGTGTTGAAGGCGAAGATGCACAAGGGGTGAGCGGAGCGCTCTCGTTCTTGCGTGAGACTATCGAGGCCGATGTAGTGGGCAATGCTTGTGAGGTTGCTGACGAGGTTGTGGTCGTTGGCGGCGGCAACGTGGCGGTGGACGCTGCGTGCATGGCGCGCCGAAGTGGCGCGAAGAACGTCACCATGGTGAGCATCGAGCAGCGCGAAGAGATGCCTGCAAGCCCTGATGAGATAGAAGAAGCGCTTGCCGATGGCGTGAAGCTCGATTGTGGCTGGGGTCCGGCAAAGATAAATGTCGATGCGAACGGACAAGTTGAATCCATCACGCTTCGTCGTTGCACACGCGTCTTCGATAGCGAAGGGCGTTTCGCTCCTGAATATGATGATGCCGATACCCACACGATCGATTGCAAGCAGGTCGTGTTGGCTATCGGGCAATCCATCGAGTGGGGGAGCCTCCTTGAGGGGAGCGCGGTCGAGCTCGGTCGTGGGAATGTGGCGGTAGCAGATGGGTTCACCTATCAGACCGCACAAGATGATGTGTTCGTAGGCGGTGATGCCTTCACGGGTCCGCGCTTCGTGATCGATGCTATCGCGGCAGGTCATGAGGCTGCAACCAGTTTGCATCGTTTCGTTCAGAAGGGAAGTTCGCTCACTACTGGGCGCAATCAGCTTCACTATGTTGAGCTTGATAAGAGCAATATCGCGCTCAATCCTGGCAAGTACGATCATGCGGGTCGCCAGGTGCCAGGTTGTACCTTTACGAGTGGAGAGACGCGCATCATTCCAGGTGAGCGCCCCGCATTCACTGAAGAGCAGATCCGGACCGAAACTGCTCGTTGCCTTTCCTGTGGCGCGAGCGTGGTCGATCCGAACAAATGCATCGGTTGCGGCCTGTGCACGACGCGCTGCGAATTCGACGCGATCAGCCTTTCGCGTGAGCATCCTGAATGTTCGACCATGGTGCCGAGCGAAGACAAGATCAAGAAGATCCTCCCTAATGCAGCGAAGATGCTCGTCAAGCGCATCGTTCCTGGCAAGAAGGATTAGGCGCAAAGGGGAGCGATCATGCACGAATTAGGTATCGTCTTCGCCATGATCGATCAGCTGGAGGATGTGGCGAAAGAGCAGCACCTTGCGCATATTCAGAAGGTGACGGTCGATCTGGGCGAAGTGTCGGGTATCGTTACGGATTTCTTCGAGGATGCTTGGACGTGGGCGGCGAACAAGAACGAGCTCACTGAGGGTGCGGAGCTCGAAGTGTGCACCGTGCCCGCTGTTACCGTTTGCAACGCCTGCGGGAAAACCTATGGTACGGTCGAGCACGGTCGTATCTGTCCCTACTGCCATAGTGAAGACACGGAACTTCTTCGCGGCCGCGAACTCGAGATCCGCTCCATCGAAGCAGTCGATGAAGCTGTTTAGCTGATTGGGAGATCAGGACTGTTTGAAGGCGGAGGGGCAGAGGTCGTTTAAGAAGCACTCGGCACATTTCGGTTTGCGCGCGATGCAGGTTTCGCGTCCGAACAACACCCATTGATGATTGATCGGCCCCCAGCACTCGCGGGGATAGAGCTTGAGCAGATCTTGTTCGGTTTGCAAGGGAGTGTCAGCATTGGAGAACTTCAAGCGGTGGGCAATGCGGAATACGTGTGTATCGACTGCGATGCCTTCGACGATGCCGAACCCTTCGTTCAGTACGATGTTCGCCGTCTTCCTGCCCACCCCAGGAAGCTTTTGAAGGCTTTTCATGTCACGGGGTACCTCGCCACCGAAATCGCTCATGATCATCTGAGCGCATGCAACGCAATTCTTCGCCTTATTGCGGAAGAATCCGAGCGAATGGATGATTTCGGCAACCTCTTCCACATTCGCTTGTGCCATGGCCTCGGGTGTTCCGAAACGGGCGAACAGGGTAGGGGTTACCTTATTCACGTTCACATCGGTGGTTTGTGCGGAAAGAGCGACCGCGATCGTGAGTTCGAAGGGTGTTCGGTAATGAAGCGCGCATTCGGGTTCGGGATAGTGTTCGCCCATGCGGCGCTCGACTTCGAGCGCGCGAGCAAGTTTATCCGCTTTCTTCTCTCGTGCCATATCTGTCCCTTCGCTGTATCTCTGTTCTCGTATTGTAACAGGGTTACACGATGGTAGCGCGCCTGTGGTGAGTGCGTGAAGAGCGGTGCGCTGGCAAGCGAACGAGCGGGTGAATTGGTAGACTTATCTTCGCTGTTGCCGCGAAAAGCGGCTTTTCGTGTTTGGTTTAGCTGCCTTCGCAGGCGCAAGAAAGGGACACAGATGTTGAT
>CABQIW010000025.1 GCA_902464295.1 uncultured Eggerthella sp. | reverse complement strand
CCTCTTCGTGCTTGCGATCATCGCAGCTGTTGCGAGCTTGGTCGTGGGCGGTATCGTGAATATCGTACTCTTCGTTCTCATGGCGGTATTCATCTATAAGATGCGCAAAGCCATCGCGCCTGCTCCTGCGGTGATGAACGCAGCTGCTGCGGCTGCTCCCGCTCAAACTCCCGTAGCAGCGTCAGCTCCCGCGCCTGTACCCGCACCCGCTCCGGCCCCCGCGCCAGCCGCGGAGACCCCTGCACCTACAGCACCCGCTTCTACGCCAGCCGCACCGACGGCAGCGCCTGTTGCTGCTACTCCTGCAGCTGCTATGCCCATTCCGCCAGCACCTCCCGCTCCCGGTACAGCACCTACTCCTGCTCCTGCACCCGCCGAAGCGGTTGCGCCGAGCGTTCCCGCTGAAACGATGCAGGCGGTCGAAGCAGAGCTCGACGCTGAGCTGACCGAAGCTATCGCTGAAGAGACTGCTGAAGTTGCAGCTGCTGAAGCACTGGGTAGTGAAGTAGCGGATCGTGCTGTCGATCAAGCAGTCAACGGCGCGAAAGCAGGAGAAGTCGACGTGGTCGAAGAGGTTGTTGCCACTGAAGCGATCAACGAGGTCACCAACGACAAGAAGAGCGAATAGCTCTATAAGCTACAGAAGCTTGCAAGGCCAGCGGAATCCCGCTGGCCTTTTTTGATGTCAAACGACCGGGTAGCTTGTCACCATTTTCCGTTTACGAAGCGAAAGAATCGATCGTAGGTAAAACGCTCTATACTAGTAGCGACAAAAACCGCAAGAGGGAAGGCGAACATGATGAAAACGCGCATCGGCATTCTGGGATACGGAAACTTGGGCAAAGGTGTTGAGCTGGCTGCTCGTCAAAATGACGACATCGAGCTGGTCGCCATCTTCTCGCGTCGCGACCCAAGCACCATCACTCCGCTCACTGCTGGTGTACCGGTCTTCTCGGTTGACGATATCGAAGCTCATACGAACGATATCGACGTGCTCGTGCTGGGTGGTGGTTCCGCAACTGACCTGCCCGAACAGACGCCGAAATACGCCAAGCTCTTCAACGTGGTCGATTCGTTCGACACGCACGCGAACATCCCGCAGCACTTCGCAGCAGTCGATGCAGCAGCGAAGGAAGCAGGCAAGATCGGCATCATCTCGGTAGGTTGGGACCCGGGTATGTTCTCGGTCGCACGCCTCTACGCGAATTGCATTCTGCCCGAAGGCGCGGATTACACGTTCTGGGGTCGTGGCGTTTCTCAGGGCCATTCCGATGCGATCCGTCGCGTGCCGGGCGTGCTCGATGCGCGCCAGTATACGGTGCCGGTCCAAAGCGCGCTCGACGCGGTGCGCAGCGGCGCGAACCCTGAGCTCACCACGCGCGAGAAGCACACGCGCGAATGCTTCGTAGTCGCTGAAGAAGGCGCCGACCTGGCCGCCATCGAAAAGGCCATCGTCGAGATGCCGAACTACTTCGCCGATTACGACACCACGGTCACCTTCATCACGCAAGAGGAGCTCGATCGCGATCATAAGGGCATTCCGCATGGCGGCTCGGTCATCCGCACGGGCGCAACGGGTGCGAACAAAGAGAACAAGCACGTGATCGAATTCTCCCTTACGCTCGATTCCAACCCTGAATTCACGGGCAGCGTGCTCGTGGCTTGCGCACGTGCAGCGCATCGCATGAGCGAAGAGGGCATGACCGGATGCAAGACTATCTTCGACATCCCGCCAGCGTATCTGAGCGCTCATTCAGGTGAAGAGCTGCGCGCACACATGCTCTAGTCTTTCCCAAAAGCAGCCAGGGCGCGCTCGATGCGCCCGCTGAGGGTAGCTAAGGTTCACCGATGATCTTTCTCGAAAAGGTAAAGCTCTACATTCCTGGCATTCTCGTTTGCGCGGCCATCGCGCTCGGCTGCACCTTTCTCGGCCTGGCGTTTCCGCTGATCGGCGGCCCGGTCTTCGGCATCTTGGCAGGCATGGCCATCGCGCTCGTGTGGAAGCGTCGCGATCGCACGAGCCAAGGCATCACCTTCACCTCGAAGAAGATCCTGCAGTACGCGGTCATCCTGCTAGGGTTCGGCCTGAACCTGGCAGAAGTGGTGCGCGTGGGCGCGCAATCGCTGCCCGTGATCGTCTCCACCATCGCCACAGCGCTCATCGTGGCCTTCGTACTCTGCAAAGCGCTCCACATTCCCGAGCGCATCGCAACGCTAGTAGGCGTAGGCTCTTCCATCTGCGGCGGCTCGGCTATCGCGGCAACGGCGCCGGTCATCAAGGCGCGCGATGAAGAGGTCGCGCAGGCCATCTCGGTCATCTTCCTGTTCAACGTGATCGCCGCACTCGTATTTCCCACGCTCGGCAGCGTGCTGGGGCTCTCCAACGAAGGCTTCGCGCTCTTCGCAGGCACCGCGGTGAACGACACCTCTTCGGTCACCGCTGCGGCGGCGGCCTGGGATGGCATGCACCCAGGCGCGAACACGCTCGATCAGGCAACCATCGTGAAGCTCACGCGAACACTCGCCATCATCCCAATCACCTTCGTGCTGGCGCTCTGGGGTGCGCACAAGGTGAAGAAGGCACACAAGCAAAAGCGTGCCGAGCTGGCAGCCGCTCATGAGGATCGCGCCGCCGAGCTGGAAGGCGAAGTGCACGAGCTCCACAACGAAGGCTTCAGCCTGAAGCGCTCGTTTCCGCTGTTCATCCTCTACTTCTTGCTTGCTTCGCTCATCACCACCATCGCGCTTGGTTGCGGCGTATCAACAGAGACGTTCGCGCCCATAAAGACGCTCTCGAAATTCTTCATCACCATGGCGATGGTTGCGATCGGTCTCAACACCGATCTGGTGAAGCTGGTGAAATCAGGCGGCAAGCCCATCTTCCTCGGTTTCTGTTGCTGCCTTGCTATTGCGGGCGTGAGCCTGGGGATGCAGTTCATGCTCGGTCTCTGGTAGTCGCACGGTCGCACTGGTAACTTGTGACTTTTGACGTTTGCGTTTTGTTTTTGACCGCTGGCTTCGGCGCGCAAACCCGCGAACAAACCCGTGAACAAGCCTGCGAACATCCCGCGAAGAAGACGCGCTGAACAAGGCGTCTGAACTCCTTTCATAGCCTCGGCCATATCGGTCGCATCTTGACCGATATGTTTTACTGTCTTGTCAGCTGTCTTCACATCTGCCATACTTGCTCAAAAGATTGAAGGGGATGGCTACCTTGCCAACTGATACAGAACTTGTCGCGCGCATCGAAGAGCTGAAAGCCGAGCGCGACGCGGTCATTCTGGCGCATTTTTACGTTGAAGATGCGATCCAGGATGTTGCCGACCACACCGGGGATTCCTACAACTTGAGCAAACTCGCTGCCGATCTCGATTGCGCAACCATCGTGTTCGCGGGCGTGCAGTTCATGGGCGAGAGCGCGAAGCTCTTGAGTCCGAACAAGACCGTCATCTTGCCAAATCCGCAGGCAGATTGCCCGATGGCCCACATGGTCACGAAGGAGACGGTGGATGCGGCGCGCGCCGAATACGACGATCTGGCTGTGGTTTGCTACGTGAACTCCACGGCAGAGATCAAATCGTGGTCGGATGTGTGCGTTACCTCATCGAATGCGCTCAAGATCTGCCAGAATCTGCCGCAGCACAACATCCTGTTCATTCCCGACCAGAATCTAGGTCGCTACATCGCTTCGCTCGTACCCGAGAAGAATTTCATCTTCAATGATGGCTATTGTCCGATCCATCAAGACATCTCGCCTGATGAGGTGCGCGCGCTGAAAGAGGCGCATCCGAACGCGCTCGTGCTCGCGCATCCTGAATGCAACGCGCAAGTCTGCGAGCTGGCCGACTATCTCGGCTCGACCGCGGGCATCATCGATCGTGTGGTGACCGGTGAAGAGACCGACTATATCATCTGCACCGTGGTGGGTGTCGCGCATGAGATCGCCAAGCGCTTGGGAGGCGAAGCGGCCAGCAAGCAGCTTCATTTCCCTGCAACCACTCCGCGCTGCGAAGATATGTCTTCGATCACGCTCGAGCAGATCGCCGAAGCGCTCGAGAACACCACCGAAGAAGTTGAGGTCGAGGCTGAATTCGTGCCCGCGGCCAAGGAAACGCTCACGCGCATGCTCGAGCTTTCATCTTGATGTGGCCGAATGCTGGCTCAAGCCGGCGCGTGCCAGGCCGACTGTACGAACGGTAACGACAAAACCGCGCGAGCTCACCCAAAACCGCTCGCGTTTTCACTATAAGAGGAACGGAACATGACGAACGACGAAACATATGATGTGGTCATCGCAGGCTGCGGAGCTGGCGGCCTCTACACGGCGCTCAATCTGCCGAGCGATCTGAGCATCCTGATGATCGCGAAGACCGAAGTGGACGAATGCGATTCGATGCTCGCGCAAGGCGGCATCTGCGTGCTTCACGATGAAGACGACTACCAAGCCTTCTTCGACGATACGCTGCGCGCTGGCCATGGGGAGAACAGGCACGAGAGCGTGGACATCATGATCCGCTCCTCACGTGCGGTGATCAACGACCTGATCGATTACGGCGTCGATTTCGCGCGCACCGAAACGGGCGAGCTCGCCTACACGCGCGAGGCAGCGCATTCGCGTCCGCGCATCTGTTTCCACGAAGACACCACGGGAAAAGAGATCACCACCAGGCTACTGGCGGCAGTGCGCCAAAAGAGCAACGTCGAGATCCGTGCGTACACGACCATGGTCGATATCATCGAGCAGAACGGCGTGTGCGCTGGCATTATCGCGGAAGACGCGCAAGGCGATGCGTATCGCATTCGCGCGCGCTTCACGGTCATGGCTACCGGTGGCATCGGCGGTCTCTACGAACACTCGACGAACTTCCCGAGCCTCACCGGCGATGCGTGTCGCATTGCGCGTGAACATGGCGTCGAGCTGGAGAACATGGATTACGTGCAGATTCACCCGACCAGCCTCTACACGGGGCGCCCGGGGCGCGCGTTTCTGATCTCGGAATCGTGCCGCGGCGAAGGCGCGATCCTGCTCGATGCGCAAGGCAAGCGCTTCACCGACGAGCTGCAGCCACGCGATGTGGTCTCAGCTGCGATCAAAGCGCAGATGGAGACTGAGGGCAGCAAGCACGTGTGGCTTTCGTTCGAGAATATCGAGCCGCAAACGATCCATCATCATTTCCCGAGCATCTATCAGAAGTGCCTTGAAGAAGGCTACGACATAACCAAGGAACCGATCCCGGTCGTGCCTGCTCAGCATTACTTTATGGGCGGCGTTCACGTGGACAGCGATTCGCAGACCACCATGCAGCATCTCTTCGCCGTGGGCGAGACCAGCTGCAACGGCGTGCATGGAGCCAACCGTTTGGCGAGCAACAGCTTGCTTGAGAGCCTCGTGTTCGCGAAAAGGGCGGCCCAGAAGATCGTGGCGGACCGCTGCGCTGATGTCACGCCGTTCAAGCAGGAGATCCCGATGTATCGTGAAACGCAGATACTCGTTGAGCCGCAACTGCAGCGCGAAGCAGAAAGCTTGCGCGATCGCGTGTTCGCTCGCCGCCGTTAGTCTGTTCGAGCAAGAAGGAATCCTATGGATCTGGCAGCACTCAATCTTATCGCTGAAAAGCATATCCGCACCGCCCTTGAAGAGGACCTCAACCATGGTGATGTATCAGCCGCGGCGGTGGTGCCGACTGGTGCGCAGGCAACGGTCGAACTGATCGCGAAGCAAGAAGGCGTGATCGCAGGGCTCGACGTGTTCGAGCGCACGTTTCACCTGCTTGATCCTACGGTGTGCGTGGAGCGTTTCGTGGCGGATGGCTCTCGCGTCGAGGCTAGTCAGCTCCTCGCACGCATTTCAGGCGATGCGTTCGTCCTACTTGCCGCCGAACGAACCGCGCTCAACTACTTGCAGCGTATGAGCGGCATCGCAACGTACACGCGAGCGATCGCGGATCTGCTCGAGGGGAGCCAGACCACGCTCGTGGATACGCGCAAGACCACGCCAGGTATGCGCATCTTCGAGAAAGATGCCGTTCGTTTGGGCGGTGGCGTGAACCATCGCTACAACCTTTCGGAAAGTGTGATGCTCAAAGACAACCATATTGCGGCAGCAGGTGGCATCAAAGCAGCTGTCGAAGCAGCGCGCAAGACGGCATCGTTCACGAGCATGATCGAGGTCGAGACCGAAGATCTTGGCATGGTGGCTGAGGCGCTCGAGGCGGGTGCCGATATCATCATGCTCGACAACATGGACCATGACACCATGGCGCGCGCGATCGAGCTCATTGGCGATCGTGCGCTTACGGAATGCTCGGGCAACATCACGCGCGAGAACGTGCAGACCTACATCGACCTGGGCGTTGACTTCATCTCGAGCGGAGCGCTGACTCATTCGGCGGGCATCCTCGATCTGAGCATGAAGAACTTGCGGATCGAAGTGTAACGGAGATCGTTGCGCACGAAAAGCGCAGTTCAGAGGGATACATGGAAGCTACGACTACAAAAGGAGGCGCGTTGACCGGCCAAGAGCGAAGAGCAGAGATCATGAACATCCTGCGTCAGAGCACGATGCCACTCTCAGGTGCGGCATTGGGTAAGCAACTGGGCGTATCGCGCCAGGTAGTGGTCCAAGATATCGCGCTCTTGCGTCAATCGGGTGAAGAGATCTATGCGACGAATCGTGGGTATGTGACCGGAGTGGCGAACGCCCACCCAAAGCGCCTGTTCAAAGTGCATCATACGATCGAGCAAACCGGCGACGAGCTCAATCTGATGGTCGATCATGGGGTAGTGGTGGAGAACGTGATCGTGAACCATCGAACCTATGGCAGGCTCTCGGCTGATCTTGGGTTCCGCAATCGCCGCGACGTGGCGCGCTTCCTCAACGAGCTTGCCACGGGAGCTTCCACGCCACTGATGAACATCACTTCGGGCTACCATTTCCACGAGGTGAGCGCTGATTCCGAAGAGGTGCTCGATGAGCTTGAAGCCGCGCTAGGCGAAGCGGGCTTCCTCGCCGAACTGTCCGAGTTCGAACAACAGCATTTCTAATTCGTGATCTTCGGCTGGCGATCGATGAAGGAAACTTGCGGCCAAACGAAGCCTGTGTGAATGCGGTCGATCGCGATGTTCGCGCGCTTCTCCTTCTTGTGCTGCGATTCTTCCTGACAAGCATCCACGAAGCGCTCGAAGAGCAGGTTCATGGAGTTGCGCGTGCCTAAGAATTCAGGGTGCCACTGCACGCCGATCGTGAAGGGCTTGTCGGGGTGCTCGATGGCCTCGATCAGGCCCTGGTCGTCGTACGCCGCAGCGCGCAGTTCGGGCGCAAGCTCGAATATCCCCTGGTGATGCATGGAATTCACCTGGGTCGAATGCGTCTGCAGGATGCGTGCCAAGCTTCCGCGCGGTTCGAGCGTCACGTGATGCGATGGCTCGGAGAAGGGCAGCGTCTGGAAGTGGTTCGCGAAATGCGTTTGCTGCTTCGTTTGCGTGGCAAGGTCGAGATGCAAGCTGCCGCCGTAGAACACATTCAGCATCTGCATGCCACGGCAGATGCCCATGATGGGCACGTCGAATTCATCGCTATAGCAGAGGATGAGATGCTCGAGCTCTTCGCGACCAGGCAGATGATCGGTCACGCTCGGATCATCTTCGGTGTCCCCATAACGCACGGGATCGATATCCTTCCCGCCAGTCAAGAGGAAGCCGTCCATGTGCGGGAAGATGGTCTCGTAGGCACCGACGTCGTCCGTGACGGGAAGCAAGTAAGGTTTCGCGCCAGCAGAGCGCACCGCGAGCGCGTAATGATTGATGCCATCGTCGTACGGCTCGGGCAATTTGGTGGGAACGATCCCCACTACGGGCTTATGATGCGCGTGCGATTCGGACATGCACTACCTCCTTGCATTCGCTATCTTACTAGCAATTGCCGCAGGTGACAAAGTCCAAATAGTTGCGCGCTTCATTCGCGAACGAATAGATGGTCTCAACAGGCGTTGGTTCGGCGTTGAGCATCTTATAGCAGGGGAAGAACCGCGTGATATGCAGCGGAATGCTGCGGTCGAGCCCCGCGAGCCAGCGTGCCGCCTCCACGAGCTGTTCACGCGAATCGTTCAACCCGGGAACGATGAGCATGGTCACTTCAAGGTGCGCGGTGGCACAACCCGCGAAGACTTCGATCGTGTGCATGGTGGTAGCAAGACTGCCGCCCAGTTCGCGATAGACTTCCGCGGTGAAGCCCTTCAGATCGATGTTCGCGGCATCGATGAGCGGGAGCAGCTCGGAAAGCGGAGCATCGTTCACCTGGCCGTTCGAGACGAGCACGTTTACCTGCCCTCGCGCATGAACAGCCTGCGAACAATCGCGCACGAACTCATAGCCGACCAGCGGCTCGTTATACGTGTAGGCAACCCCAACGTTGCCTTGGGAAGCGAAAGCCGCTGCGGTATCGGCGATGGTCTCGGGCTCCATGAACCTCCAGGGCACCTCGGTGCTGCAGGCTTGCGCGATGGAGGCGTTCTGGCAGAACGCGCAGCGCATGTTGCAGCCGTACGAGCCGATCGAAAGGATGCTCGATCCCGGCATGAAACGCGCGAGCGGTTTCTTCTCGATCGGATCGAGCGCGAGTGAAGTGATGCGCCCGTAGTTCTCGTCGATCACCTGCCCATCGTGTGCCACGCGCGCACGACAGATGCCGTGCTGTCCTTCAACAAGCGAACAAGCATGCGGACAGACGGGACACGTGATGTGCTCACTGCTAGCAGACACGTGCCTCACCGCCGGTAGTATGGCGAACTACGCGGAATCGTTCCAGTTCAACGCCTGTTTCGTCCGGTGCTATCCCTGCCTTTTGCCGTGCGATAGCAACTTGCTCTTCCACGGTGTTCACGCCTTCGAGGTTCGGCAGCAGCAGTCCGCGGCGATGTCCCTTGCTCACGATCACGCCGTATTCTTGCGGGTCGAGCTCGGCAGGCGAGCTGATGGGCTCGGGCGGGAACAGCACATCGACCGAGTACGAAAGATAATCGAGTTCGTTCTTCTGCACGGGATAGAAGCGCGGATCGCCGCTGCAGGCCGAAATAGCGTTCGCGATGATCTCTTGCGCGATCGAATCACGCGTGGGCGCGATGGTGCCGATGCAACCGCGCAGATCGCCGTGCTCATGGAGTGAAACGAACACGCCAGCGCGGGCATCCATAAGCTCGGGAGGCAAACCCTCGGGCATGAGCAACGGCCGCTCGGTGGTGACGAAATATTCCACGCTCGCACGGGCAAGCGCAACGAATGGATCCACGCCGCTGCCGCCAGTATCGGGCGAAGCATCGGGTTGCGGAACAGGCGAAGAGGGGTCCTCGTCCACAAGATCAGCTTCGACCTCGCCCTCCACGAGCGCATCTTCGTGTGCAGCCTGTGTCTCGGTTGCCTCTTCGATGGCAGCCTCTTCTTCAGCGGCGGCTTCTTCGCTGCCTTCCACCTCGAAGCACGCGATCGCATAGCCAACACCGAAGGGACCTTCGTAGCTCAAGAGCTCGCTCGAATAGACGATATCGGCCAGCGCGCCTGCCATCATCTGGAACGAGCGCAATCCGCATTCGGCCGCCTCTTCGCAGAAGAGCTCATCGAAGGCGAACAGGTCATCGAGCTCTCCCGAGCGAAAGATGCTCGTGATGTTCTGGTCGAACTGCGGGCCTGCCTCATTGAAGCCATAGGGGCCATCGTGCGTGAGCTTGTGCGACAGGTCCCCGCTCGCGATCAAGACAACGCGACGCCCGAGGATGTTCGCGGCCAGCTCGAAGCAACGACCCATCATCCGGTGCTCGCGCGGCGAAAGCCCCGAGAGTCCCACGCGCACCACGGTGGTGCGGGGAAGGAAATCGCGCAAGAAATAGAGCGGCACGTAGGTAGCATGATCGAGCGGACCATCGTATTGGTCTCCCATTCCGATCGGAATGTTCGCCTGGTTAGCGAGGCTCGCGATGAGCTCGGCCAGTTCAGGATCACCCGTGGCAGAGATGGTGCTCTCTTCCGCAGGTACGCCGAACATCTCCATGGTGCCCGAGATGTTCTCCGCGTCCGAGATGAAGAAGCCATCCGAAAACGCCGGCGCATGCGGGGAAGTGACGATGATGGTATCGGGGCGGTGTGCAGCAACGCGTCGCGCAACTTCTTCGTAGCCATCGATGGTGGCTTGGATAGCGACCTCTTGGCCTTTGCCAACCGCGGGAACGATGAGCGGCGGATGCGGAACAGCATAGGCAGCAACGATAGACATAAGAGACCTCTTTTCGCTCGTAGGGGGAGTGAAGCAAGAGCCGAGTGCTGCGGCGCAAAAGAGGTGCGAATGAGCGGCGTTGTGAAATGCGCGAAAGAGACGTGCTCTGCTTGTGTTCGTAGTGTTTATTGTAGCGCCGCGCGCGCCGGTGCGGGTCGTGATAGCTTGACGGTTAGGCAACAGCTTATGCGCTTGCTATAATGTCACGGACAGTTCGAAACCCTCCTGTCGTTAAACAAAACTAGGAGCAACTATGTATGGTTTGAAAACCGAAAGCAGCTTCGATGCTGCCCATTTTCTTACGGATTACCACGGCAAATGCGAGAACCTGCACGGTCACCGCTGGCGCGTGGTGGCCTATCTTGAGCAAGAGGATCTCCAGAGCGAAGGCACCATGAAGGATATGGTGCTCGATTTCGGCGAGTTCAAGCAGGCGGTGCGCGCGATGACTGAGGCGCTCGATCACACCTTCATCGTGGAAGAAGGTTCGCTTTCGCCGCAGACTATTGCGTGCTTGGAGGATGAAGGCTTCACGCTCTCCGTCATGCCGTTTCGCACCACTGCCGAGAATCTTGCGCGCTACTTCTTCGATTACCTGCGCGAACAGGGCTTGCCCATCGCACAGATCGACGTGTACGAGACCCCGAACAACTGCGCGACCTACCGCGGCTAACAGGCAAAGAGAGCGCAGATAGATATGACATTCGGTTCCTTTCCTATAGCCGAGCGCTTCGTGAGCATCAACGGCGAAGGTGCGCACGCAGGCAAGCTCGCGGCGTTCATCCGTTTTCCTGGCTGTAACTTGGATTGCTCTTACTGCGATACGCAGTGGGCGCGCGATCCGGAGCTTACCGTTGAATTCGTGAGCGTTGAAGAGCTTTGCGACTGGGTGGAGCACGAGGGGGTTGCGTGCGTGACCATCACGGGCGGCGAACCCACGCTCCAGTCGGATCTCTATCGCCTGCTGCATACGCTTTCTCGTCTGGAAACGGTCGAGGTGGTCGAGATCGAGACCAATGGCTCGACCGACCTCGCTAAGCTCATCGCGCACGATTCTGAACGGGAGGAGGAGCGCCCGATCGCTTTGGAAGAATTCCCTGCTCCGCGCCCAGAAAAGCTTTGTATCACGATGGACTACAAGCTGCCTTCTTCTGGCATGGAGGACAAGATGGTTTGCGAGAATTTCGAGCTGCTCGGCGAACGCGACGTGGTGAAGTTCGTGGTCGGATCGCACGAGGATCTCGAGCGCATGGCTGAAGTGGTGCGTGAATACGACCTTGCCACGCGCTGCCAGGTGTATATCAGTCCTGTGTTCGGCGCGATCGAACCAGCTGCTATCGTCGATTTCATGCGTGAGCGCTCCCTCACGCACGCAAGGCTGCAGCTCCAGCTTCACAAGTTCATCTGGCCAAACCAGGAAAGGGGAGTATAGCGATGAGTTCGACGGATGCCATCAAGAAGAAGGCGCTCGTGCTGTGCAGCGGTGGGGTGGATTCCACCACCTTGCTGGCGCTCGCGGTTGAGCGTTATGGCGCAGAGAACGTCTACGCGCTTTCGATCTTCTATGGCCAAAAACATGATCGTGAGCTTGAAGCCGCGAAACAAGTAGCGCGCTACTATGGGGTTGAACAGCGCTTTTTGGACCTAGCACCCATCTTCGCGGAAAGCGATTGCTCGCTGCTAGCAGCATCTTCTGCCCAGATCCCGCATGAGACCTATGCCGCGCAGCTGGCCAACGAAAGCGATGCGCCGGTGAGCACCTATGTGCCCTTCCGCAACGGACTCTTCCTCTCCAGCGCAGCCTCTATCGCTCTTTCGCTCGATTGCTCGGTCGTGTGCTACGGCGCCCATGCCGACGATTGGGCAGGATGTGCCTACCCCGATTGCTCGCAGGAGTTCGTCGACGCGATGGCTTCAGCCATCGAGCAGGGAACAGGCGGCCAGCTTCGGCTGGTGGCTCCCTTCGTGCAGTGGCCGAAGGCGCGCATCGTCGAAGAAGGCTTGAAGCGCGCGGTTCCTTACGAACTTACGTGGTCGTGTTATGAAGGCGGGGAAAAGCCGTGCGGCACGTGTGGTACCTGCCTCGATCGCAAGCGAGCATTCGAGCTCAACGGGGTCATCGACCCGCTTCTGAAGAAATGATTCAGCACTGTACCGCTGTGAACCCATGCCGCACTGCAAAACTCATGTCGCGTTGGGCAACCCATGCTGCGTTGCAGACGCTTTTAGGAAAGGAAGATCATGACGCAAACCCGCGAAGACGAAGGTCTGGAACTGCTGGGAAACCAGCAGGTAAGCTATCCTACCGATTACGCACCTGAGATGCTCGAGACTTTCCAGAACAAGCATCCCGAAAATGATTACTGGGTGCGCTTCAACTGCCCCGAGTTCACGAGCCTCTGCCCGATCACGGGCCAGCCCGATTTCGCCACGATCTACATCAACTACGTGCCCGATGAGCGCATGGTGGAGAGCAAGAGTTTAAAGCTCTACCTGTTCTCGTTCCGCAATCACGGCGATTTCCACGAGGATTGTGTGAACACTATCATGAAGGATCTCGTCGCACTCATGGATCCGAAGTATATCGAGGTTTGGGGCGAATTCACGCCTCGTGGCGGCATCTCTATCCATCCTTATGCCAACTACGGCCGCCCGAACACGCGCTGGGAAGAGGTCGCCTGGACCCGCCTTTCCACGCACGAATAATCTCTCGTGCTTTACTCTCTCCACTGATCACGAGTGGGCTTTGTTCGCTGTTTTCCGTTTGCGAAGCGAAAAAGATGACGAACGATGCCGCCTTATAAGTGCCTCTTGGGCGTTCATCGGGTAAACTTTGAACATCCACGTTTGATTGGCAGTTTGCATGACCGCACCCGAAATCGCTCATACTGAACCAAGTGCTTCCGCCGCCCCGAACGCGCCGAAGCAGCCGCTCAAGCAGCGTGTCTACGTAGCGCTCGAAGATCCCGCGAAGGCCTCGCCGCTCGGCAAATTCCTTGGCATCGGGCTCATCGTCTTGATCGTGCTGAATGCGCTTTTGGTCGGCGTGCCGGACAACGATGCAGCGCTCGATTTCAACACGCTCATCTTAGGATTCAGCGTGCTTTCGGTGATCGCCTTCGCTGCTGAATATGCTTGCCGCATTTGGATCGCCGATCTGGTCTATCCCGCCCTTGCGCCATCGCGCGCACGCATGCGCTACATCTTCTCGCTCATGGGCATCATCGATTTTCTTGCGTGGTTCCCAGCGCTCTTCGTCTTCTTCCTGCCTGCTTCAAGCGCGCTCAACGATGCGATCCGCATCATCCGTCTGGTGCGTCTGATCAAGATCTCGCGCTACATGCGTGGCTTGCAGACCATCAGCCGCGTGTTCGTGAAGCGCCGTCGCGAGATCGTGGCAGCGTTCATGGTGCTCACGCTTCTGGCGGTAGCTTCGAGCGTGCTCATGTACGAGGCCGAGCACGCCGCACAGCCTGAAGTGTTCGGCAGTGTGTGGACGGGTCTGTACTGGGCCATCACCACCATGACCACGACCGGCTACGGCGACATCGTTCCCATTACGGCGTTCGGGCGCATCATCGGCTTTGTGGTGATGGTCATCTCGATCGGCGTGGTGGCCATTCCAGCAGGTATCTTCTCCGCAGGTTTCATCGAAGAATTCCGTGCCGCGGACAAGGCCGAAGAAGAGGCGGGCCGCGATGAGGACGCACGATGAGCGAAACCCCTAACCGCACGCGTCCGGTGCTCAATCGCGTCATCTTCGCCCTGCTCACTCTGGTGCTGGGCGGTCTGGCGGGTGCGTTCGTGTGGGTGTTCTTCTTCTTGCTCAACCACGGCATCAACCTCTTTTGGCACGTGTTGCCCGAGCATATCGGTGCTTGGTGGTGGCCGCTTGCCGTGTGCTTGGTTGGTGGCGTGGCGATCGGCCTTTTCGAACGTCGTTTCGGTGCGTACCCCGAAGACCTGAACAAGGTGATGGCGCAGGTGAAGGAGACGGGTCGCTACGAATACGAGCACATCGGCGCCTCTGCGGGCGGCGCGCTCTTGCCGTTGCTCTTTGGTGGCAGTGTCGGTCCTGAAGCGGGATTGACCGGCGTGATCGCGGGACTTTGCACGTGGGTGGGCGACCGCCTGAAGTTCCTCGGCAAGGAGTTTCGCGAACTTTCCCAGGCGGGCACCGCGGCGGTGCTCTCTGCCGTGTTCAACGCGCCCTTGTTCGGTCTGGCAGCTCCGCTTCTTGGTAGCTGCGACGAGGTGAAGGCAGGCATCAAGATCGAGGTTCCGAAAGCCACGAAGATCATCGTCTACACGTTCGCGGTGGCCGGCGCGTTCGGCATGATGATCCTGCTCGGAAGCGTGTTTGGCGGTGGGGAAGGCCTGCCGCATTTCTCCGAGGTCTCTATTGATTGGTACGAACGCGCACTCATCATTCCGTTGGCGCTGGCGGGCGGTGCAGTGGGCTTGCTCTACCACGCGTTCGACAAGTGTGCAGACATGCTCGCGCGTAAGATCGGCGATCGCCCCGTGGCAAAGGCGACCCTGGTCGGGCTTATCCTGGGCTCGCTTGGAATCGTGTTTCCCTTCGTGATGTTCGCAGGTGAAACGCAAACTGAAACGCTCATGAGCACCTACACGATGCTCGGCGCGGGCTACCTTATTCTTACGGGTGTGCTGAAGGTCTTCACCACGCCGCTCTGTTTACGCCTCGGGTGGCGCGGTGGCCATTTCTTCCCGACCATCTTCGCGGGTATCTGTTTGGGCTACGGGTTTGCGCTGCTCACGGGTGCCGACCCGGTGTGCTGTCTGTGCATCTGCAGTGCGGCGCTTATGGGCGCCATCATGCGCCAGCCTGTCATGACAGTGCTGTTGCTGTTCCTGCTGTTCCCAGTACGCGCGTTCGTGGTGATGCTTGTTGCTGCGTGCATTGGTGCGGCGCTCACTTCGCTGGCACTTTCGCTCGTGAAGCGCGTGAAGAGGGGGCGACCATGAGCAGGGAGCCCGAAGCGCATAAGGCAGAACGCGAGACGATGGGTCGCGGAGTCTCAGCGGTCATGAGCGGGGAGAGTGCAGCTTTGGGACAAGGGACTGCGAATCCGAAAGCCATGAATCGCGAAACTGCGCGGGCACTCTGTCAGCTCAACACCGAATTCTACGAACGCAACGCTGCGTCCTTCTCGCAAACGCGCACGGCCCCCTGGGAGGGCTGGCGCAGGTGCATGACTGCCTGTGGCTTCGATGGCCTTGATGAAGCGGTGCTCGATCAACCGATGGATGCTCAGATCGCTGGTTCGGTCCTTGATATCGCGTGTGGCAACTTGCGCTTCGAGGCGTTTCTTGCGAACGCTTATCCGCACATCGACTGGTCGTTCTTCGCCGTGGATAATTGCGAACCGCTTGTTGTGAGCGGTCAAGAAAATATTGCCAAAAATGTGCATTTCACCTGCGAAGATATTGTGATCAATCTGCTCGATGGCCTGCCTGCTGCTGAGCCCGCGAACGTCCCTGCGCTCGCAGCTGCAGCCCCTTTCGATTTGGCGGTCTCGTTCGGTTTCCTGCACCACATTCCCAGTTTCGATTTGCGTCGGCAGTTCTTGCTCGAGGCGCTCAATCAGGTGAAGCCTGGCGGACACTTAGTAGTTTCCTTCTGGCAGTTCCTGAATGACTCCGCGAAGCGAGCGAAGATCGAACAGACGCACGCCGAAGCGCTTGCGTTTTTCGCAGGTTGCGCGGAAACCCGCACGACCGATCGCCACGTGCTCGACCGAGGGGCAGGCGGCTCCAGCTCTGGCAATCCAAACCAAGGCAGCCGCAAGTTGGCCGCTTTCGATCCAAGCTTCCTCGAGTCCAGCGACTACTTCCTTGGTTGGAAGAACCAGCCCGGTAACTATCGCTACTGCCATCATTTCTCAAACGAAGAGATCGACTGGATCATCGCCGCTCTCGCGCCGCATGCCACCGTGGTCGAATCCTTCTCCGCCGACGGCAAGCCCGGCAACCTCAACCGCTATGTTGTTTTCAGGAGAGAAGAGCTACCGATAGACTCCATCCCTGCAACGAACGCTCTGTCGTCGATGACCGATGAAGAGATCAGACAGCACAAAGTTAAAATGCTGGTCGAGGAGTTGTGCTAGGGGTCGGATAAGCGAACAGCGAAAGCGGGTCTACCCAACCGCCCTCAGGTGTAAGCCCCTTGGGGCAACGAAGCGGGGAACCTCGTGCCTTACCCTCTCCACTGGTCGAACTAAAAAGATGTCGAACGACCGGGTAGTTTGTCACCTTGCACAGGAAGAAGCGCACTTCCGGGAGAATCCAGAAGTGCGCTCGATCAGGAAGGGGACTCATGCTGAATAGGGGAAGCCAGCAAGGTCTCTGTATCATCGCCATGCGCGCCAAACAAGAGGGGTCGACCGTTTGAATCTTGCCGCGTACTTGCTCAGTACATCAGATCGTAAGCTGCGAACCAGGCATCCCGAGCAAGAACGCAACCGACTCGATATGAAGATCGGGCGTCCCATCTGCGATGCTGAGCGTTTGGGCATCGCGAAGATAGCGCGAGATCCCCGTTTCCTCAACGATCCCTAAGCCGCCATGCAGCCATACGCACTGCTTCGCAACCTCGATCGCCATTTCGCAGGTGGTGTACTTCGAGGTGCTGATGAGCATCTTGGTTTCAGCTGCCAGCGAAGTATCGCCAGTTGCGATCAGCCGGTCCGCCATGCCAAGCGACTCGTAGATCAGCGCGCGCGATTGCTCGATCTGGCCCCACATGCGTGCGATCCGATGGGCAACCACTTGTTTCGCGCCGATCGGCTGGCCTTTGTGGCTACGATGCTGGACGAAGTTCCTGGTTTTCGCCAGCGCACCTTCGGCGCATCCGAGCGCAACCGCTGCACAAAGCGCGTTTCCAGGACCGAAACCATCAAGCGGGTTCTTCGGGAAGCTATGGTCATCTGCAACGCGAACGTCGGTCAAGAAGTAAGAACCGGAACAATTGCCGCAAAGTCCAAGCTTTTCTTCGACGTAATTGTCGTCCACGCCAGGGTCTGAGGTTTCGACGATGAAACAGCGCATTTCGCGATCTTCGGTAAGTCCGATGAAGGCAACAAGGTCGGCCTTTCCGCAGTTCGTGACATAGAGCTTGCTGCCATTCAGGATCCAGTCATCTCCATCGCGCTTCGCCAGAATAGGCCACTCGGGGATGTTGGTCGATCCTTCAGGGTGCGTGATGCCAGCCGCCATGATGGTCCAGCCGCTCATGAGTCCAGGAAGGTACTTCTTCAGGAGCGCTTCGCGGTTGGGCGATTCCATCAGATAGCTCACCATGCAACTATCGACGTAGTAGCTGATCGCGAATGCCGGCGAGACCTTCGCGATCTCTTCGGTTACCACACCTACCGCAGTAAGCCCGAGCCCCATGCCGCCGATCTGTTCGGGTACGATCAGGCTCAAAAAGCCCAGCTCGCCGGCCTTCAGATAGAGATCGCGGGGGAATTCGTTGGTTTCTTCCATCTCTGCCACGCAGGGCGCGACATATTTTTCGGTGAATTCCTGAGCGCTTTGCTTGAGCAGTTCGAGATCATCGTTGAGAAAGAATGACATGACCATCACCTTCTAGTTCATCGTGAGGCGATCGACGTTGTCGCCGCCGCCCGTAATACCTTGTGCAGCCAGTTTTTCGGCATAGAACGCGAAATCCACGACCGCCTGATCGCAGGGCTGACCGTTGTTGTTGATCGCTTCAGCTTCGAGCGTGACCACGCGTTCGGTCAGATCCGCGTGAGGCAGCAGATAGAAGCATCCTTCATCGATCTGATCGAGAATGATCTGCGCGGTCTCTTCTGCGGTGAGCATCCCCAGGCGATCGCCCGATTCGGTGTGAGCCACGGAAAGGGGCATCTCCTGCCCGTTGCCGTTGATGTTGTTGTACTCTTCATTGCGATGCAGCGTGCTATTGGCGATCTCCGATTCGAAGACTCCTGGTAGCGAGACGTTGTATTTCACCTTGTCAAGCTCGAATTTAATCGCTTCCGCCTGGTAATTCTCAACAAGGCGAACGAGCGCGGTCTTGGTCACCGAATAGGGTGCCCAACCAGAGAACGCTGAAACGCCAGCGGTGGAAGCGGTGGTCACGATCCTGCCGCCTTCGGGCTGCGTGAACATCAAGCCGCTGAAAACGCGCAGGCCATAGAGCGATCCCCAGAAATTGGTATCCATGATCCATTTCCAATCGCTCACGCTCGTCTTCATGAGCGCATTCGGCTGCAGCATGACGCCTGCGTTGTTGAAGAGGTAATCGACCCCGCCGAACTCCGATTTCACGGTGAAGGCAAGATTGTTCCAGTCGCTTTCGCTGCTGACATCCTGGCGAAGATAGCGTGCGCTCACGCCTTCTGCTTGGAGCTTCTCAACAGCTTCCGCGCCTTTTTCCTCGCGACGACCCGTGATGACGATCGAAGCCCCGCGCCCTCCTAGGATCTTCGCGAGGGCAAAACCGAGACCCGATGTCCCTCCGGTGATGACGACGGTCTTTCCCGCGTAATCTTCCATGATCTCCTCCTTTTTCCTTGATCCGTAGATCCCCTTTGTGATCAGCATATTCTGCACTGCGCAGGATTCCCATGATCAATGCAGAGGGTCTTGTTGAACTCTTGAACGCATGAGCGCGGATTGTCGAACAACTGCCATTTCGGGTGTAGGTGTTCAAGAATTTGACAACAGGGCCTCGATTGTTCAATGCGCCAAGGGATGCACGCAGGAGAAGGGAGGGGCGATGCGTTAGAATCAGGAAGAAGACCGATTCTCACGCCTGAACGGGGGGATCGTGATCCATCGGATAGGATGCATCCATGAAGCGCGATGATCTGGTAAAACGAGAACTATCTCGCACGCTGAAAGAGCTCGTGCGAGAAAAGCCCCTTATGAGCGTCACGGTGTCTGAGTTGGCCCAGGTTGCTGGAATAAGCAGGGGAACATTCTACAATCACTTCTTTGACATCTACGACCTGATCAATTGGACGTTTGAGATCGATGTGATCCAGCCGCTTCAGAATTACATCAGGCATCATACGCATGCCTGGTCGGGCATCACGGAGCAATGCCTCAAGAAGATGTACGAGGAATCGGAGTTCTATTGTCAGGCCGTCCAATATCGTGGGCAGAACTCTTTGCGAGATTACATGCGCCAGCGAAATCTCGATAGTTGGAAATTGCTGATAGATGGCTATATGGGTGAAGACAAGACCTTCGATGCGGAGACGCTCGACTTCTTCGAACGCTTCACGGCGCAGGCCATCGCGAACATGGTGATCGAATGGGCAGAGAGTGGGATGAAGATCCCGCCTGAGAAGATGGCCCTGATGGATTGCGTCGCGACACGCGGTATCTATGGGATGATCGACGCCGCGAACTGAGGTGACGAACTACCCGGTCGTTCGACACCATTTGTTTTCAAGCAAATTATGTAGTCGGTATCTGGATATCTTTGCAGTGAAACCCTGGATAATCTTGTAGTCAGTATTCGGATAATCTGGTAGTCAGGTACTTTGAACAGGGGAAATGCATCTCTCATTTTTCGGGAGAAATGTAAGGAAAAACTCCAAAATCAACGTGTCAAACGGGCTTATTCTCTTATTGAGAAGGCGCTCTTTCAAAACGCAGAAATCGCCTTGCGGCGGTCCCTACGGGCTGCGCTACAGGAGCGAATTCTATCTGTTTTAGCATTGCAGCTTCGATCGCGCTTTCGACCGTAACCGTAGGTACAAATAACAAGAGGTCGTGAAACGACCTCTTGACTTTAGAAGCTGATGTGAAAGATAAGTTTTCGCTTTGATTCTTGCTCGGTGACATGCAAAAACGCCGAATTTGCTTTCACTTTTGCAACCTTGAGAGCGCTATCGATCTTCATTGCAGTTGTTATAGACATGGCAGAAGACGATGAAGTATCAAGTTGAAATGAATATTCTTTTGTCTGGTTGCCTTCTTCGCAGCGGGAATCGATGAGGGAAAGAATCTCAGAATCGTTTTTGAAGTAATTGAGTTCAGGCCTGATAGGATTGTCACTCCCGTTAAATACCTGTTGGAACGTTATAGAGCGTTTTTGCGAATGCTCTGATTCGACTTGCTGATTAGCTGAGCAGGAATTGCTTTTTATGATGGCGGATTTCATCGAGATATCAGCAGATTTCTTTGATTTTGTATATGACCGATCTTCCTCGTATGTTTCAAGGTAACACTCTTTCGCCCCGAGGGAGCGAGCAATGTTCTTGAGCTCGGTCATCTTCTCCTTTTGGATGACTTCATGGTACGAATCAAGGTCAAGAAACCTGTTTCCGCCAAGAGAATCAATGTAGTAGGCTGAATCGATTTTGGGAATAGGATAGAAACACAAGTTGCTGAATGCGACAGCCTCTTCGTAAAGATGGAGAACTTCCATTCCTTTTGTTTTGCTGAGCCAGCCGATTGCGCCTTTACAAACATCAATATTTTTTCTTGCGTCGCCATCTACAATGATGATCAAATTTGGTAAATCGTAATCTGGTGACGAAAACTCATCAGGAAAGACAGGGTTGTAACGAGCTAAGAGAGATTCTTGATGTTTCTTTTGTGCCGCATCGGCGACTTTCGATACCCCATTCGAAGCTGCTTTCACGGCTTTTTCTCCGACGTTTGCTGCAGTTTCTGATGCTGTATTAAATGCTTCTGTTGCTGTGGATGCAGCAGTTTTTGCTGCCCATTTTACTGTCTCATGAATTGGCATGGTTTTTTCCTAGCTTTGATTAGTGTTTTCTTTTCTACCAAAAGAATCGTACTCTTTATTGATGTACTTCAGCAGCCAAATAGTTCCGATCACGACGCTTATGACGAAAGCAATAAACCCAAAAAGAAAGCTGAAGCAGATAATCCCAACAAAAGCGATGACTGATGCAGCCAGTACAACTCCCACTAGCCCGACAGTGAAAACTACGATTCTTTGCGCGCGATTAAGAAAAGAACTCGCCCTTTCTTTCATCTTAGAGATTCTGCCTCTGTGCATTGCAATTATTGCCCTTCAGCTTGAGCCCACTTGACGGTGTAGGATTTCCCGATAGCTTCACCAGTGTTTTTAACATACTGCTCAAGTAGGCTCTTTGCTCGTTCGGTAGCTTGCGCTTTCGAAGTTGTATCGTTCTTCGCGGTTTCAAGCAGATTATTTTGCGCATCCCGAAGAGCCTGGTTCTTGTCTTCAGCGCTCATCCCAGTGAACCAGCCGTGGGCTTCAATAGGATCGGTCATTGAATTGGTGTCAATATCAGGATGCCCCAGGATCTCTATTTCAGGCATCGTTATAGTTACAACTCCATTAGGGTCTGGGCTGGAAATAGAAACCTTTTCAATATCTAAACCCATTTGAACGATACCGTCATATTCGAACCACATGTTCTTTTCGCCAATATTGCCAAGGCCAAAGATGATCCCATCAGCATCTCTGTGATACTTAACGACGTTATGGTAATAGCATTCTAAAGTGGAAAGCTTTGCAACTTCTTTTACGTCGGAGAAGTCGGGATCTTGTGTCTTCTGAGATGAGCAGCCAGCCAGAATAACTGTCCCAAGACAGAAGCAAAGCGCGATGCCTACAATCTTATTGATCGCTTTCATTATTCCCGCCTTCCTCGCCGTTTAAATCTTGTGCTTTATCTATATCGCTTGGATTATCCGATGTGCTTTCGTTGTCCCAAACGATGGAATATCCATTGCTTTCTAGAAGCGGAACCAGTAGTGCTTCGATGGTTGAGCGCATATTTCGAGCAGAAGTTTCTCTAAAAGAGGGAGCCTTCTCAACCTCGTTTAAAGCGTCTTGTTTGCAAATCTCGATAACTTCACGTAGATCGATATTGGCATCTTTTGGTAAGTACTCGATTGCTGATTCGTCGACGACGGGATCGTAGACTGATACTTCAGGAAGGATAGGGGTGACGGTTTTCTGACCCTGATCGATCTTAAACTCGATGCTTGAAAGATTCATGCCAGAGGTTGCAGTCGCTTTGTAATAAATGTGATAGACCGCTTCGCCTCTATCATTGAGTTTTTCTGCAATGCCCTCATAGGTGAATTCGGCAGTCGAAAGCTTATTGATGCTAACAGCTTTTTTCAAAGAAGTCTCTGTTATCGTCGTACCTTTGTTCCCAGCGTTGAACACTCCAGGAAGAATTGCAATTAGGGCAACTACGATTACGACTGCAATAACGATGCCGATTAATCGGGGTCTCTTTTTACTTTGTTTATTTTGGCTTGTCATATATGACCTTTCTCCAGTTGAGAACGACTTTACCATCTATTCTTTGGTAGAGACAAGCTGCTCGGGCTTAGATATTAGGGAAGTGTTAGTAAAGCAAAAGTGCAAAAAACAAAAGAAAGATAGCTCCAACAACAGCAGCGAGTCCGATAAGTCCCAAAAAGAAGGACAGGATCGCATGCCCACATCCAAGGTTAATGTCGATCCTGTTCTTCTTCATGTTTAGTCTTTCAAGAAACGAAGATATTCGAAATGTCTATTGCCGTTCCGTCATTAGAATGAGAACTCCAGTTCTGTAGGCGATACGATGGTGTTTCGCTTTTCATCGCGAACCGCGAATTCAATTCCGACAGTTTTGACGTTATCCAAGTGAGAATTTTCATCTTCGTCGTTAGCTTGGCTGTTCATCATTCTAGAGACATCGTCTAAGTTGATGTCGAGAAGGCCAATTTTATGAGGAGCAATAGCAACACCTGTCCAGTTGCCTTCGTAGGCCATATCTCCATCTATAGTCACATCGCTTGCTTGAGCGCCGACGAGCTTGTCCGTATTGTTTTGTATCTCAACGAACACGGTAAGCTCCCCCTCAGCGTTTTTCATAAGGGCGATCGACTTGACGCTGATTCCGTTTTGATCAAAGCCACCTTCGCCGTTGAATTTCACCATACTTGCCCCCATAAGGGAAAGAAAACCAGGATTATTGATCGCTTCAGGATAGGTATCGGCATTCATGTCAACTGAGTCGATCTTGTTAGTTTTGACCGTTGCGACCTGCTGGCAAATCTTGTCGTAATTTACTTTTGAGTAATCTGAGGATGTCTGGTTATTGCTCACATCGAGTCCAAGACCAATTTCGCCAATTTGTTGTATGCCAAGTGCACGCAGTTCAGCCGTGCTAAAAGATATTTCTCCTGTAGTGCTTTCGTTTGGCTCGAGTTCTTCATGGAGATATCCATCACTGACCATGTAGTTATTGATGTAATTTGCTGAAAAACCAAGCGTGCCTGCGCTGACTTGAATTGGTTTGCTCGTCTTGTTTGTAAGTGTAAGAGTTACACAGAGATTATCGTTTTCGAACGAAATAGATTCTGCGGTAATAGAGGCTTCAGGGATATCGATGAGGGTTGTTTTCTCGATCGATACATCCTGATCGATTCCTTGACTGGCGTTTTCGCTTTTAACGGTGA
Source organism: uncultured Eggerthella sp. (assembly GCA_902464295.1). Taxonomy (GTDB): domain Bacteria; phylum Actinomycetota; class Coriobacteriia; order Coriobacteriales; family Eggerthellaceae; genus Anaerotardibacter. The sequence continues at coordinate 3,748 of CABQIW010000025.1, read as the reverse complement.
CTCCTGATTCTGAGCTTGAAGAGCCCGAACCACATCCAGCAAGAGCGACAGCACTGAATGCTAAGACCGCTGCTAAAACAAGGGCTAGCGGAAACTTTAAGATTCTTTCCATGATTGTCCTTTCTATTCTTACAAATGCTGTCGGATTTAATGAAATGTCTTTGACGGCAGATGAAGCGATATGATGGCACCATATATGAAGCCACCGCGGATAGTCTAGCACATATCCTGTAGGCATGGACATCGACCAGAAAAGACGCGCGCTCGGAGAAGCGATCAGGCAGCGAAGGGAAAGCCAGGGGCTTTCGCAAGACCGCCTTGCCAAGATGGTCGGCTCCAGCAAGTCGCACATTTGGCGCATCGAGAAGGGCCACGTGGGTGTTGGCATCGATGACCTCGCGCGCATCGCCGACGCTCTCGGCACTCAAGTGCGCGATCTGCTTACGTTCTAGCTATTCCCAGCCTTCCCGAACCTACGTTCTCGCACCGCCCATCATTCGCCGCACATCACATCGATCACCCTGAGCGTGCTCGCAAGAGCCTCGCCATCACATGAGATTGCTCCCTCAAGACCGAGGTATGCGCGAAGCCACTCGTCTTCAAGGGCTCGGTCGGCGAAAACGAGCAGCGAGAAGCACAGCGCCGCAAGCGTATCACCCGGCACCTCGCGCGCTCCTTTCGTGCCAAGCCATACGATTCCCGCCGCGGCGATCAGGTCGTACGCCAGATCGATCGCGGCAACAACATCGCTATCGGCTAGTTGTGCGATCTCGCAGACCAGCGCATCGTTCACCCGCAGGAAGCGCACCAGCATAACGAAGAACGCGAGCATCTGCACCGTTGCGGCATCGCCTTCACCACCAAGCGTCTCGACATATTCCGCAACGAGGCTGTGGTCCTCGAAGATCGCCCAAAATCCCAGGTAGCCAAGCTCTTCAGCGGACGCGACGAACTCGCTCCACCAACCGAAGAACGCATCCATCGCCGCTTCAACGCCTGCGAACCCCTCAACTTCATCAAGCAACACGAGCGCATCGACCACCGCAGCCACGCGCTCGAGCGCGAGTGCCGCCTCTTCTTCGCTGTACGCATCAAGGCGCTGCATAGCTTGCTCGTAGCCGGGCAATGCCCGCGCGAGATCGGCGAAGCCATCAAGGCTAGCAGGTCCGCAGGCCAGCCCCTCGATCAGATCGGCATCGTCGGTCATGTCAACGAACTTCGCGAACAGGATGAGCGCCCGCAACCGAGCTTCCTTGCGCTTCAGCTCTTCAAGTTTGCGCGCGATCGCCTCATACAGATCGATGCTCTCGTCATCCAAGATCTGCTTGACCTCGCTCAGGCCGAAACCATATTCAGCAAGCGTTAAGACCGCTTGGAGCCGCTCGAGGTCTTGAACCCCATAGAGCCTGCGGTTGTTCGATACGCCTATGCCAGTGCATTCGGGCGTGAGCAGGCCCATCCCTTCGTAATGGCGCAATTTCGATGCAGGCACGCCGGTCAGCTTCGTGACCTGCCCAGCCGTGAGCTTCCCCTCTTTATTGGGGGTCAGTCGGGCGTTATGGCCATCCGCGCGCTTCGCGCTCGACTCGGCCGCAAGTTTCGCATCCGCCGAAGGGACCTTCAGTCCCTCTTGCCCGACGATGATGCTCGCCTCGCCGTTTTCGGCCGCAACAGCGTTCTTGATTCTTCGGTAACCAGCCATTTCATCACATCCTTAAACGGAAGTGTAAACCTCGCACCTACTGCGAGGTCAATGGGTTACGAGGAAAATCTCATCATATTGGATGATGGGATTCTCCGTATCTCATCAAAACAAATGACGAGACACTAGATATCTCGTCATAAAGAAAGGCTGTGAAGGCCAGATATCATGCGTGAAGATCGGTAAGGATCGACTTCCAGAAGGCTGAGAGAGTTACGCCTCTAGCGCACCTTTGATCGCCGCCAGCAGATCGTCGAACTCTTCGAACGCCTGCAGATCCGGGTTCTCGGCGATGATCGCGTCGGTGCTGCGGAACAAGAAGCCATCCTTGCTCGCGCGGATCATGCCCAGGTCGTTATGGCTATCGCCCACGGCGATGGTGTCGAACCCGCAGCTCTGCAGCGCTTTCACGGTGGTGAGCTTCGACTGGTCGCAGCGCATCTTGAACCCGGTGATCTCTCCATCAGGCGCAACCACGAGCTCGTTGCAGAACAGCGTGGGCATGCCGAGCTTCTCCATGAGTGGCTTGGCGAATTGCGTGAAGGTGTCGGAGATCACGATGACCTGACCGCAGTCGCGCAGCTCGTCCAAGAATTCCTTTGCACCCGGCAGCGGATCGATAGTGGCGATGGTCTCCTGGATCTCCTTGAGGCCGAGGCCGTGCTCGCGCAGGATGCCCAGACGCCAATTCATGAGCTTGTCGTAATCAGGTTCGTCGCGCGTCGTGCGCTTGAGCTCGGGGATGCCGCTCGCCTCTGCGAACGCGATCCAAATTTCGGGAACCAATACACCTTCCATATCGAGGCAGGTCACGTACATGAGAAAGGTCCTTTCATCGTGCGAGCTTGGCGCGTCGAAATGCGCGCGATTCACTGTTCCTTATGAAACCACAAAACGCCCGCGCGGTCCGCAACACTTAGGCTAAAGGAAAAGTGTGGCTCGAATCATGTCTGTTAGCTTATAGTGCCCGACCTCCAGCGAAGGCATGGCCCTACAGCTGCTCGCTTACTGTTAACGTCGTAGATACCAACCGCGGCTGCGCAAGCGGTCCATACCTTCCCCTCCGGCCAGACCCTATAAGCTAACAGGTCAAGGTTCGATCAGCGGAGAGGATGAGGCAACGAGGTGACTCTTCGCCGACTAAATTCGTTTTAATAAAACCCGAGCGAAGCAGCGACGCATGAGCGAATCAGCATGCGCTGATTCGCGAACAGGGAAGCGGGGAACCTCGTGTCTCGCGCTCGGCGCTGATCGAGCTGCGTTGCTTCTTGTACGAATAACGTGGGTTCTCGTGCGCAAGGTCTCTGTTAGGCCTTATCATAGAAGCAGCGCGTAACAAGCGCTTTCACGATGAACTCCAAGAAAGTAGGAGCCCATGGTTTCACGTATCTATGTTGAAAAGAAGCCCGGATTCGATGTCGAAGCGCAGCAGCTGCTGCACGAATTGCGCACGATTCTCGGCATCGAGCGACTGGAGAACTTGCGCTTGCTCAATCGCTACGATGTGGAAGGCATCACCGAAGAGCTCTTCGCAACCTGCACCCCCACGGTGTTCAGCGAGCCGCAATCCGACACCATCTACGCCGATCTTCCCGAAGACGCGAACGCCACGGTCTTCGGCGTCGAATTCCTTCCCGGCCAGTTCGACCAGCGCGCCGATTCGGCAAGCGAGTGCATACAGCTCATCAGCCAGGGCGAACGCCCCGAAGTGCGCAGCGCGAAGATCTATTTCCTCGAGGGCGATCTCACCAGCGAAGACGTGGATGCCATCAAGCACTACGTCATCAACCCAGTGGAAGCGCGCGAAGCAACGCTTGAGCCGCACGCAACGCTGAAGATGGAATTCCCCACGCCCGATCCTGTCGAGGTGGTCGAAGGCTTCATCGACCTCGATGCTGCAGGTCTCGAAGCGTTCATCGCCGAGCGCGGCCTGGCCATGGACTTGGCCGACATCCAATTCTGCCAGCAGTATTTCGCGAGCGAGAAGCGCAACCCCACCATCACCGAGATCAAGATGATCGATACCTACTGGTCCGATCACTGCCG
>CABQIW010000024.1 GCA_902464295.1 uncultured Eggerthella sp. | reverse complement strand
CTGTGCGAGCGCCATCGGAAATGATCGTCTCGGGGCCTTTCAGCACGATGATCGATTTATAGGCACGCGCAAGCTTCTTGGCAGCCTTCTCGGGATACTCGAGCGAGATGCCGAACGGCTCCGCAAGCCGAGCCGCTTCTCCTGCGTGCGGAGTGAGCACGGTCGTACGCATCTTCTCGCCACGCTTCTTGAGCACTTTTCGTCCTTCTTGTTGAGCCACGAAAGAAAGCGCACCACCATCGAGCAACACGGGATGCGCGATTTTCTTGAGCAGGAGCAAACAAAGCTTCTTTGCGTGCGTGTCGTTCGCATCGATACCCGATCCTACGACCACTGCACCAGGATGATCGGGCGAAATAAGGTGCGAAGGGACACACTCCTCAAACGAGCGCACCACGAGCGATGGCCGCCATACCTGCAAGATGAAGCGGTGCTCAGCCGCCGTGAATACTTCGGTATACCCCGCACCCACGTACTGAGATGCCCAGGAAGAAAGGCAAGCAGCGCCTGGGTAGGGCTTCGAGCCTACGAGAAGTACGCACTTGCCGCGGGTGTATTTATTCGCATCGGGTTTGGGCAGCGGAATGGCTTTAGCTAGTTCGAATGGAGCGAGCATGAATCTTCCTATCGTTTTGTAGCAGCAAGAAGATTATAGTTCATAGCATCCAGCAGCAAGCCGTTTTATAGCGTGTCGTAAGAAAGCATGTTGCGCAAGCGCTAGAGCTCATCAAGCATCGAACGGATCTCTTTGAACTGGCGATGAAGGTCCTGCAGCGGATCGATCTTCTCGACCTTCTCCTCTGGTTCGTTCATGAGCGCAAGCGCACAGGCCACCGCATCGTCCTGCGTATAGGAAAGCGAGAGCGGGATGTCTTTGATGCCCAGTTCAGCAGCCTTCTCTTCAGCGCGGCGATAAAGCTTTACTTGCGGTTTGCCCTTGGCGGTGATCACCACTTCAACATCGCGCGGACCAATGCCTTCAGAAAAGCCTGTGCCGAGCGCTTTGAGGACTGCCTCTTTGGCGGCGAATCGCGTGGCGTAATGACATTCAGGGCGCGCTTTCTTGTTGCAATATGTCTGCGCGTCCTCTGAGAAGATGCGCGTTTTGAAGCGCGGAGTGCGCTCGAGAATTGCTCTCATACGCTCGATCTCGACGATATCAACGCCGATCGAATGCGGGCTTTCCAAGTGGATGCTCTCATCGAAATCGCGTGCAATCGCTTCAGCCGCGGCGCTGGAGTTCTCGGCTGCATCTTCCCTGGCTGCGTCTTCCCCATCAGCTGGTTGCGTTTTTGGATCCATCATCAAAATGCCCGCTACTCGACCGTAACCGATTTTGCGAGGTTGCGCGGCTGGTCGACATCGCAACCGCGATTGACCGCTACCGCACGAGCAAGCAGCTGCAGCGGCACACTTGCCGTAATGGGCATGAAGGTGTCACGTACACGCGGGATATAGATGACCTTGTCGGCCACCTTCTTGATGTCGGTATCACCCTCCGTGGCGATGGCGATGATGGTCGCACCGCGCGTTTTCGATTCTTCCAAGTTCGAGATCGTCTTCTCGTACGTAGGACTTTGCGTGGCTACCGCAACGATCGGGAATCCATTCTCGATAAGCGCGATCGGTCCATGCTTCATTTCGCCTGCTGGATAAGCCTCAGCATGCACGTAGGATATCTCCTTCATCTTGAGCGCACCTTCATAGCACGTAACCGATGCTAAGCCACGGCCAATATAGAACGCAGAAGTTTTTCCTTCGAAGAGCTCCGCAGCTTCTTCGATAGCTTCGGTATTCTCGAGAATCTCTTCTATCTGCTCAGCCGTATCAGCAAGTTCAGAGAAGAGCATGCGTGTTTGTGCGAGGTTGAGCTTGCCTTTCACGCGCCCAAGCATGAGCGCCATGAGCGTAAGACTCACCACCTGGCCGATGAACGACTTCGTCGAGGCGACCGCTATCTCCTTGTTCGCCTTCGTGTAGATGACTCCATCCGACTCGCGCGCAACCGGCGAACCGATCACGTTCGTGATGCCGAACACCTTCGCTCCGCGAATGCGCGCATCACGAATAGCCGCGAGCGTATCAGCGGTCTCGCCCGACTGCGACACCGCCACCACCAGCGTGGTGGGCGTGATGATAGGGTTGCGATAGCGGAACTCGGAAGCCACTTCTACTTCAGTTGGAATACGTGCCCAAGTTTCGATCAAGCTTTTCGCGATAAGGCCGGCATGATAGCTCGTGCCGCACCCGATGATGTAGACACGATCGACGAAGTTCAGCTCCTGTCGTGTGAGGCTCAGCTCATCGATCACGATCTCCTGGTCCGTTAGGCGCCCTGCGAGCGTATCACGCACCACGCGTGGCTGCTCATGGATCTCTTTGAGCATGAAATCGGGATAGCCGCCGCGCTCAGCCACATCGATATCCCAATCAATATGCGCAACTTCTGGCTCGATCTCTTTGCCGAAGCGGTCGTAATAGGTAACGCCTTCAGGCGTAGCAAGAGCGAACTGATTGTCCTCAAGGATGACCACATCGCGCGTGGCGCGCACAAGCGCCACGATATCGGATGCAACATAGCTTCCCGTGCTATCGCAGCCGACAACGATAGGAGAATCCTTGCGCGTGATGACCATCTTCCCCGGTTCATCCGTGCAGATGACCGCAATACCATAGGCACCTGTAAGCAGCGAAGAGGCTTTCCGTACCGCTTCGAGCAGATCGCCCCGATAGAAATCTTCCACCAGGTGCGCGACCACTTCAGTATCGGTATCGGATGAGAAGACGTGCCCTTTCAGCACGAGGTCTTCGCGCAGTTCATTGAAGTTCTCGATGATGCCATTGTGAACCACAGCGATATTGTTCGAACAGCTCGTGTGGGGGTGCGCATTGCGCTCACTTGGCGCACCATGCGTTGCCCAGCGTGTGTGACCAATGCCGCACGTGCCCAAGCAATCATCCGCACCCAACGCTGCGACCAGTTCGGCAACCTTGCCCTGCCTGCGCACGACCTCTATTTCTTTGCCATTGAATACAGCGATGCCCGCCGAATCATAGCCTCGATATTCAAGATGCTGAAGGCCATCGATCAGGATGCCCTTAGCCTGCTGCGTTCCGGTGTAACCGACGATTCCACACATGCAGTAGTCTCCTTTAGTTCTGCGTTGATGAGGATATTCTACAATACTCGCACCAGACATTGCACCGTGCGCCACTTGAGCGTCGCTCTGAACACGACAAAAGAAAGAGAAGCCGCAACAAAGCAGCTTCTCTTCATAAAACCTTGATGAATTCGGTGCAGAAACGCGCTTATGCTTCGCGATCCTCCACTGTGATCTTGGCGTTATCCATAGCCCAGTTGGCAGCCTTCATGCGCGAAGCGCCTTCCTTGAGCAGGAATGCACGACCAGCGTTCTGCAGTTGATCGAACACCTCTTCCTCCTGGCCCGGAGCCATTGCGGTAAGAGCATGCTTCAGATCGTCGACTTCAAGCTCAAGGCCTTCATGGCGGAAGATCGCATCGAACACGAACCCGTTGATGAGCTGAGCTTCTGCCTGCGCGGCAAGCGAAGCACGGATCTGCTTCTCATCGGTCTTCTGCTCGAGCATGAAATCCATGAGCGTCTTGCCCTGCTGAGCAAGCTCCATCTTGAAGCCTTCGAGCATATCGGTGGTCATCGCGTCCACCATCTTGGGCGAAACTTCGCCATCGAAGCGCTTCGCCCACTCTGCCATGACCGCGTTCGCCTTGGCAGAATCGAGCTGCTCTTCCTTGACCTTTTCCGAAGTTGCACGGAACTGCTTGCGCAGCTCTTCGACTGTGGTAACGCCCATACCCTTGAGGTTGGTCTCGACCCATTCGTCGGTGACTTCGGGGATGATGGTCTCTTCTTCGCCTGTTTCAGGATCGACCTTCACCGTAGCGAACTGGCTCGCGAGCATATGCATCTGCATATCGATATCCTGCTCGGTAACATCGAGCGGAGCGAGCACGGTGACCTCGACCGGATCGTAGCTGGTAAGCTCGAATTCGGGCTTTGGCAGGATGGTCACGTTGAATGTGAATTCCTTACCCTCAACAGGATCCGATTCCGCGTCAACGCTCGAGGAGGTCATCGGGATGATGTTCTCCTGATCGAGTGCGAACGGAATGAGATAGCTGATGACCGCAGAAGAAACCGCATCGCGTGCCTCTTCGGGGCTCATCGCGTTATAGATCTTCTGCAGCGCGGTTTCGCCTTCGAGGCCCCTCAGCTGAAACTGGTCGATGAACACATCAAGACCGTCGGTGAAGGCTTTATCGACTTCTTCGGGCGATGCCGTGATGGAAAGCTCGAGTTCGCCGTTTTCCTCTTTGACCTTTTCGACCTTCATTACTTGGCCTGCTTAACAGAGGTTGCTTCTTTAGCGATCTCGGCAAGAGCAGCGAATGCCTGAGGATCGTTGATCGCCATGTCGGAGAGCACCTTGCGGTCGAGCTCGACACCAGCATTCTTGAGGCCGTTCATGAACACGGAGTAAGAAAGGCCGTTGGTGCGGGCAGCCGCGTTAATGCGGGTGATCCACAAACGACGGATCTCGCGCTTCTTGGTGCGACGATCGCGATAGGCATACTGGAGCGAATGCTGGACCTGCTCTTTAGCAGCGCGATAGGAACGGGACTTTGCACCGTAATAACCCTTTGCACGGTTGAGAACGGTATGACGCTTTTTATGTGCGGAAACGGCACGTTTTACACGAGGCATGACTGAATCCTCCCTTACTTATCGAAGACCAAGATTGCGTGCGATTACTTTTTTGTCAGCAGCAGAAACTTCGGTCTCGTGACGGAAATTACGCTTACGTTTCTGACTCTTTTTCGTCATGATGTGAGACTTATACGCCTTAGCACGCATGATCTTGCCAGATCCAGTTACGCGAAAACGCTTCGCGGTACCAGAATGAGTCTTCATTTTAGGCATTATTCATCCTCTCCTTTTTCATCTTTCTTGTTCTTCTTCACCGTTGTGGGCAACGGAGCGATGAGCATGTGCATGTTGCGGCCTTCCATCTTCGGCTGGTTTTCGATGACCGCAACGTCTTTCAGATCGTCCGCCAGGCGCTCGAGAATGCTCAGGCCCTGTTCGGGATGAGACATCTCACGACCGCGGAACATGATCGTGATCTTAACCTTCGACCCTGCCTCGAGGAAGCGCAGCACGTGCTTCTTCTTCGTGGTGTAGTCGCCGATGTCGATCTTCGGGCGGAACTTCATTTCCTTGGTTTCGACCTTGCTCTGGTTCTTGCGCGCCTGCTTGGCCTTGATGGCCTGGTCGTACTTGAACTTTCCATAGTCCATGATGCGACACACGGGTGGTTCAGCCTGCGGAGCGATCTCGACCAGGTCGTAGCCTTCGTCATCAGCGATGCGCTGAGCTTGCTCGACCGGGTAGATTCCCATCTGAGTTCCGTCATAGGCGATAAGACGACATTCCTTGGCACGGATCTCGTCGTTGAGCCTTGGTTCTTGGGCAGCTATCGTGCCCACCTCCTTTTTCTTAACTTCTTCCTTGTGCGTAAATCACCTTCGAGCAAAACAAAAGCCCGCACGCAGCAGGCCATAAGAATGCTCGTCTAAACGACGTTCTATTCGAATGACCCATCGGCGAAGTGCCGAACCAGGTGAAGGCGTATGCCTTACTTGTGTTTTACAGCTTGTGCATCATAGCACATGATGGCGGGAGTGCAAAGAGCGGCTTCTTACGAAGCGGAGCTGATCGCCACCTCAACGGTGCGAACGGTCTTCGCGAGGTTGTTCTCTTCGATCGCCTGAGCGTAATCGTAGTCGAGTAACACGCCCCAATCGAACGCATGGCCCGCTTCGTCGGTGCCCGTGCCGACGAACTGGAAGCGCTCTTCATCGATGGTCTTCCCCGTTGAATCGTAGTGCGCATACTCCTCTTTCTCAGGAGCGACCACCGGGTCGGGCACGATGCTCGTAAGCCCCGCGCCCTCGAGCAAACGCTCGATAAGATGCGCCTCGTTCACAATGCGATCGAATGGCAGCGTGGCGCAGGAAAGATCGTTGATATTGATGCGGTAGCTCGCGGAAACCACCACGCCTGCCTTGTCGAGATAGAGATGCGTGAGCGCCATGCCGGTATCGATCGAAGCGCTCTCTTCGCCAAGGAGCACCGTAACCTCTTTGAGTCCCCCCGCGACAAGCTTTGGATCGCCATCGATCTCCGCACCATGACCGATCTCGGCGAGCGCAGACGTAAGATCGAGCCCGATCAGCGCGCTCAGATCGACCACTTCGATGACGTCGGTATCGTAGTAGCCTTCCTTCTCCGCTTCTTTAAGCGCTTTCTGCTCTGCTTCGACCTCGGCCTGAGCAGAATGCGAGGTGATCGTTGCGCTCGGCGTCAGAACGAGCACGACCACGAGCACAGCGAGCACCGCCACGAGCGCCACGATCACGCCCACGAGCAGCTTGGTCATGTTCTTTTGATCGCGTTTCATGAGAGCAGTCCTACCTGAAGAAGTTGAAATACGCGATGAAGGCCACGATAAGCACCACAAGGCAGATGATGATAACCGACTGCATACGACGATACGGAACGGGCTCTTCGTCCTCTGGCTCGTCGGAAGCGTGCGTGGGTGCCTCTTCCTGATCAGACTCTTCGCCACGGCGTGCATCGCGCATGGGTGCCTGCTCATCTGCGGCCTCTGCCAGATCCTCTGCCGACACAGCAGCATCCACCGACGCAGCTGTTCTTCCCGCTGAAGAAACGCGGATGGTCTCTTCCCCATCTATGACCTGCGTGGTGGTGGTTACTCCCGCACGCTCTTCCACCTCGGTGGTCTCTACGGGCTCTTCACCTGTATCGAGCGAGATGAGCGAGTATTTCTGCTTCTCTTCTGCCACTGCTGCATCCTTTGCGAACTACTGAAAGAGCACGTTGAGCGCTCCGGCAAGCTCGTCTCCTACTCCACGCGCGTCTTCCATGCTCGCGCCCGTGGTGAAGAGATAGACCTTGATCTTGGGTTCGGTTCCGCTCGGGCGCACGATCACCTTGCACGAATCCTCAAGATCGAATTCGATCACATTAGCGGGAGGAAGCGCACCTAAGCCCGGTTGATAGTCGAGCGTTTCAAGCACTGCCTTCCCCGCAACGCTATCGAGACCATCCGCACGCAGCGAATCCATGATCTCCGCCATGCGCGCTGCACCCGAAGCTCCTTCGAAGGTGAACGCAAGCGTGCGATTGTGATGATAGCCGTACTTCTGGTAGAGCGCTTGCATCGCCTGATAGAGATTCATACCTTCGCTGCGATACGCGCGTGCCATCTGACAGATGAGCATCGAAGCCACGATCGCATCCTTATCGCGCGCATGACAGCCAGCCAAGTAACCATAGCTCTCTTCGAAGCCGAAGATGAAGCGGTCGAGCTCTCCCGCCTCTTCCAGCTCACGTTGAATGCCACCGATATATTTGAAGCCCGTGAGCACCCGCTTGAGCTCTACGCCATGATCAGTCGCGATCGCATCGACGATGCTCGTCGAAACGATGGTGGTGACCGCGAGCGGACGCGCAGGCATCTTGCCCAGCTGGGAGCGCATGCGACAAATGTAGTCGAACAGGAGCGCGCCAGTCTCGTTGCCCGTGAGCAGCTGATAGTCATCGCCGTCCTTCACCGCAATGCCCACGCGGTCGGCATCGGGGTCGGTAGCGAGCAGCAAGTCGGGCTTCACCTGCTCACAAAGCGCAATGCCGCGCTCGAGCGCTTCGCGAATCTCAGGATTAGGATAGGGGCAGGTAGGGAAATTGCCATCGGGATAGGCCTGTTCACCCACCATGTACACATCGCGCACGCCGATGCGCTCGAGGATGCGGTTCACACATTCAAGGCCGGTACCATTGAGAGGCGTGTAGACCAAGCGCAGTTCTCCCTGCTCATCCGGCACCTCAAGGCTCTGCTCGTAAACGGCATCGAGAAACGCATCGAGCACTTCCTCGTTGATATAGCGAACGAGGCCTTCGTCGATCGCATGCGCGAAGTCCATCGTGCGCACGTCTTCGAACACATCAACCTGCGCGATGGCTTCGGTGATGGCATCGGCGATCTCGTCGGTGATCTGGCAGCCATCAGGACCATAGACTTTGTAGCCATTGTACGCGCTAGGGTTGTGACTAGCGGTGACGTTGATGCCGATCGCGCAACCCAAATAGCGCGTCGCAAAGGAAAGCGCCGGCGTGGGCTCCAAGCGCGAATAGATATGCGACGTGATACCATTGGCCGCAAGAACGCCAGCAGCCGTCTCGGCGAACAGGCGCGAATTGATACGCGAATCGAAGCAGATCGCCACGGTGCCGTCCACACCCACGTGCGTCTTGATGTAATCGGCGATACCCTGGGTAGCTTTGCCCACGGTGTAGATATTCATGCGATTGGTGCCCGCGCCGAGCACGCCGCGAAGACCTCCCGTACCGAACTCGAGCTCCTGAAAGAATGCATCTTCTATCGCCTGGGCATCGGCACGCTCGCGCATCTCTGCGAGCTGCGCCGCCAAGACCGGCTCGGATACGTTTTCACACCAGCGATCGAATTCGCTCTGGTAATCCATGGATTCCGCCTTCACTTCCTTATCTCTTGAATGGCCTTGATAAGCCAGGTAAAAGTATACGACAAGAACGAGCGCTCGCCGCTTGTAAACAGATTAGTACATCTTTTCTCGCTGGCTCTTGCTAATTCCTACTAAAATGGTAGTATTTCTACAACTTGAGAGACCTGCACGTCAGGGAAACGAAACTGCTATAGTTTCAAGAGAAGCAATGAGAAGAACGCACTATCGCTTTGAGGAGTAACCGTGCTTGAATTACAAGATATCGTTTTCGAGGTTCCCCTTGCGGAAGGTTCGAGAGAAACGAAACGCATCATCGATGGCATCTCGCTTACCATCGATACCGATAAGTTCGTGGTTATCACCGGGCCGAACGGCGGCGGTAAATCCACGCTTGCCAAGCTGATCATGGGCATCGAAAAACCCACGAGCGGCAAGATCATCTTCAAAGGGCAAGACATCACGAACGCTTCGATCACCGAGCGCGCGCGGATGGGCGTGGGATATGGATTCCAGCAACCAGCTCGCTTCAAGGGCATGAAGGTGAAGAAGCTGCTCGAATTGGCAGCAGGAAAGCGTCTGCCCATGCTCGCTTGCAACGAATACTTGAGCGAAGTGGGGCTTTGTTCGGCGAATTATCTCACCCGCGAAGTCGACAAGAGCCTTTCGGGCGGTGAACTGAAGCGTATCGAGATCGCGACCGTGCTCGCGGCGAATCCTGATCTTGCCATCTACGACGAACCAGAAGCGGGCATCGATCTTTGGAGCTTCGATCGCCTCACGCAAACGTTCAAGCAGCTCTACAAACAGGAGAATGGCAAATCCATCATCATCATCTCCCACCAGGAGCGCATCATCGAACTGGCAGACGAGATCATCTGCCTGCGCGCGGGCAAGATCGAGTCGCAAGGCAGCGTGGAAGAGATCCTTCCCCAACTCGGACTTTCTGCCAAAGAGAACGACTACTGTTCGTTCACCGAGCCTCCCGACCTGCATCTGACCGAGATCTCCACCAACTGTTAGGAGCAACCATGGCTGTTGATCTTTCCCCTATCGACGCAGACTTGCTGAAAACGCTCACCGACGTTCACGGCATTCCTGCGGGCGCTTATAACATCCGTAAAGACGGCGAACTGCTTTCGCGCAGCAATTCTGCGAATATCGAGATCGCCACGAAAACCGACAACCCCGGCATCGATATCTTCATCAAGGAAGGTACGAAGGGCGAGAAGGTCTACATCCCGGTCATCCTTTCGAAGGCTGGGCTCACCGATGTGGTCTATAACACCTTCCACATTGCCGACAACTGCGATGTGACCATCATCGCTGGCTGCGGCATCCATAACGATGCGCACGAAAAAGCCGAGCACGACGGCATCCACACGTTCGAGATCGGCAAGAATTCGCGCGTGAAGTACGTCGAGCGTCATTACGGCGAAGGCTCAGGTAGTGGCGAGCGCGTGCTCAATCCTGTTACCAAGGTCTATATGGACAGCGATTCCTACTGCGAGATGGAGCTTTCCCAGATCGGTGGCGTCACCTCTACCATTCGTGACACCGATGCTGAAGTGGGCGAGAACTCGAAGCTCGTGTTGCTCGAAAAGCTGCTCACCAATGGAGATCAGACCGCGATCTCGAACATGAAAGTCGAGCTTAAAGGCAACAACTCCAACGTGCAGGTGATCTCGCGCAGCGTTGCGCAGGATACTTCCAAGCAAACGTTCAATCCGCTCGTTATCGGCGAGGCTGCGTGCAACGCGCACGTGCAATGCGATGCGATCATCATGGGCAATGCCACGGTCACCGCGATTCCTGGCATCGAAGCGGCTCATGAAGATGCGCAGCTTGTGCACGAGGCTGCCATCGGCAAGATCGCGGGCGAACAGATCACGAAGCTCATGACGCTCGGGCTTACTGAAGAAGAAGCCGAAGCCGAGATCCTCGACGACTTCTTGAGCTAGTGCTCTGAGCGTGGTGATTCATGCGAACACACCACGCCCGAACATATTGGCGCAAGTGAACGAGCACCGCGCCTGAACATCTTAGCGAAGACGAACGGACGCTATGCCCGAGCACTTCACCGATAGCAAGCAAAAAGCTCCCCAGATGGGGAGCTTTTTCGTACTACGCTGTTCGCCGTTCGAGACTTGATCGCCTAGTCTACTCCTGAAGGCTTGCGACGTACGCGATAAGATCACCGATGGTCTCGAGGCCTTCTGGCTCACCGAAGTCGATCTCGCACTTCTCTTCCAATTCGCAGATGAGCTCGACCATATCGAGAGAATCGACGCCGAGAGACTCGAACGTTGCCTCTTCGGTGATGAGCCCCTCTTCAACATCGAGGTTTTCAACGAGAAGTTCTTTGATGATTGCAAGCGTATCCATAACCGCCCTTTCTGTTTGCGTGTAACATGCGCGCAAGAACGCATCTAAGATCAAAACAGCATTCTAGCGCAAAGCACCCCAAACGAAAGAACAAAAGGGCTATACGCACCGCCCGCACACAACCGTCGCGAGCGAGCATGCACAAAAATGAACCACCGCTCGAAGGCTCTCCGATTGGTGCACTCATACTCGCTATAGTTAGGCTAGTTAGAGAATGCAAGCCGCACACAAGGAGGCAGCGTGCAAGAAGAGATCGTAGTGAAAGCTCCTACCACCGAAGCGCTCACCCCCGCTCAGATCACCCAAAAAGCCGAAGACCTTGGCGTAACAAAGACCGAGATGTCCTTCGGACGAAGTTTTGCCCTCTCGATCATGGCAGGGGCGTTCATCGCCATGGGCGCGATGTTCTTCTCGCTCGTGGTTGGCGACCCAGCACTGCCTTTCGCTATTCAGCGTGTACTCGGCGGATTCCTGTTCTGTCTTGGCCTTATCCTGGTAGTGGTTGCAGGTGCCGAACTTTTCACCGGCAACACCATGATCGTAATGACCGCAGCGAGCAAACGCATCAAGTGGTCAGCAGTCTGGAAGAACTGGATCGTGGTGTTCTTCGGCAACTTCCTTGGCGCACTGGTGATCGTTGGCCTCGTCTTCCTCTCCGATATGTCTGCGATGAACGGTGGCCAGGTGGGTCAGACCATGGTCAGCGTGGCTGCTGGCAAGATGCATGCCGATTGGCTCGTACTCTTCGCGAAGGGCATCATGTGTAACTTCCTCGTGTGTCTCGGCGTTTGGATGGCCTACGCTTCGAAGACGGTCGCTGACAAGATCCTCGCCGTCGTCTTCCCCATCACTGCATTCGTAGCCTGCGGCTTCGAACACTGCGTGGCCAACATGTTCTTCCTGCCCATGGGTGCACTGCTCGCTTCCTGCGGCATCGCTCCAGCGGGCGTCGACCTAGCAAGCGTGAACATGCTGGGTGCGCTCTACAATTGGTCAGCCACTGTGCCCGGCAATATTGTGGGCGGCGCGCTCATGGTAGGCATGATGTACTGGTTCATCTATCGCAAGAAGAAGAATTAGTGCCTTCCGCTCGTTGCCCCAAGGGGCTTACGCCTGAGGGGTGGTTGGGTCGACCCGCTTTCGTTGCTCGATAGCCTGCAATATCTTGCAGGCTATCTCGTGCACTTCGCTCCTTCGGACAACCTATTACGAATTAAGGATGCGGACTCAGAGTCGTCCAACCACCCCACAGGCTCCGCCCCTTAGGGCAACGACAATCCTGAAAAGACAGTCTTATATCTGCCTCGCCCTCTCCGCTGATCGAACTCTAACCTGTTTGAGTCTTATTGATGGGCAAACTTCTTTTCTTACGCTTGACAAAAGATCTATAGTTGCTAACATATGAACAGATGCTCATATGTTAGGATGTAACATGACTGAAGACAAACATACTGCAGAAAACCTCATGAGCGTGGTCGGCGAAGGTGAGACCCTGCCCGATGACGAACTGCTCTACGATCTGGCCGATCTCTTCAAGACATTCGGCGATACCACGCGTATCAAGATACTCTATGCGCTGATGAACGGAGATCTCTACGTGAACGACATCGCCGAGATCGTAGGCGTTTCGCAAAGTGCGGTTTCCCACCAGCTCCGCGTGCTCAAGCAAGCACGCCTGGTCAAATTCACGCGCGATGGCAAGAACGTCACGTATTCGCTGGCAGACGACCACGTCTACGCCATGCTCTCGCAAGGCCTCACCCATATCTGCGAATAAGCACATCACAGGAAAAAAGTTCCCAACAAAGCTCGAAAACAGCGATCACTCAACCCCCCCCCTGAAAGAAGGAACCGCCATGAAAAAGTCATACAAGCTCGAGAACCTCGGATGCGCCAACTGCGCCGCGCGCATGGAAGACGCGATCAACAAGATTGATGGCGTGACGAAGGCGCAGGTGGTATTCATGACCTCGAAGCTCAAGCTCGAGACCTCCACCGACAATATCGATCCGATCCTGGATGAAGCCCAGAAGATCATCACCTCCTTCGAAGACGACTGCGTGATCGCTGGTCGCTAAGAGAATAAGCACCTCAACAAGGAAAACACTATGACAAAACGAGGAAAAGAGATACTACGCGTAAGCATTGGCGCCGCGCTTTTCGTGGCTGCAGCCATCATCGTTGCGCTTGCAGCGCCCGCTCTCGATAACCTTCAGGCAGCGCTTCCCTATCCCTTCCTCTCGCTTGTCATCTTCCTCGTTCCCTACCTGGTGCTCGGCTGGCCTGTTCTCAAGAAAGCGGCCCGCAACATCGCAGCGGGCCATGTCTTCGACGAGAATTTCCTCATGTGCGTCGCCACCATCGGCGCACTCTGCTTGGCGGAATTCCCTGAAGCGGTAGCCGTCATGCTGTTCTATCAGATCGGCGATCTCTTCGAAGACTATGCGGTCGACAAATCGCGCGACTCTATCGCCGAGATGATGGATATCTGCCCTGAGCAGGCCTATATCGAACGTAATGGAGAGATCGAAGCAGTTGATCCCGACGAGGTCGAGATCGGCACCATAATCGTAGTGCGCCCCGGCGAACGCGTGCCACTCGATGGCATCATCGTGAAGGGCGGAACCGAGCTCGATACCGCCGCACTCACGGGCGAATCGCTCCCCCGCAACGTTTTCACGGGTGACCCGATCGCCAGCGGCTCGATCAATCTGTCTTCCACTATCTACATCGAGACCACCAAGGAATTCGAGGATTCCACGGTCAGCCGTATCCTCGAGCTCGTCGAAGATGCTGCCTCCGAAAAAGCACCCATGGAGAACTTCATCACGCGTTTCGCGCGCTACTACACTCCTATCGTGTGCTTGCTCGCACTCATCATCGCCATCATCCCGCCCTTCTTCACGGGCTTTGATTGGGCCGACTGGGTACAGCGCGCGCTCATCTTCCTGGTAGTCTCATGCCCGTGTGCGCTGGTCATCTCGGTGCCCTTGAGCTTCTTCGGCGGCATTGGCGGGGCATCCAAGCGCGGCATCCTGATCAAGGGAAGCAACTATCTTGAGGCGCTCTCGCACGTGAAGACCATCCTCTTCGACAAGACCGGCACCATCACTAAGGGCACCTTCTCCGTATCGAAGATCGAGCCCGTTGGCATGAACCGCGAAGAGCTGCTGCGTATCGCAGCGATGGCGGAAGCGTACTCGAACCACCCCATCGCGCTTTCCATCCGAAAAGAGCACGAAGCGCCACTCGATCTTGACCGGGTAAGCGAAACGACCGAGATCGCAGGTCAGGGCGTCCGCTGTGTGATCGATGGGCAGGTCGTGCTCGCTGGCAATGCGCGCCTGATGGAAGCTAACGGCATCGTAGCAACCATGAATGAAACGAAGACGACTGTCTTGCACGTTGCGATCGATGGCGAGTATTGTGGCTCGATCGAAGTCGAAGACACCATCAAGGAAGACTCCGTTGAAGCCATCCAGCGTATCAAAGAACTGGGTGTTACCCATACGGTTATGCTCACCGGCGACCGCGAAGAAGTGGCCGCCCATATCGCGCACGAAGCTGGCCTCGACGAATACCACGCCGGTCTTCTGCCCGAAGGCAAGATCGATTTCTTGCGCAGTTATCTTGACGAAGCTCCCAAAGGCGAAAAAGTTGCCTTCGTGGGCGACGGCATCAACGATGCACCTGCGCTCATTCGCTCCGATGTTGGCATCGCCATGGGTGCCATGGGCTCGGATGCAGCCATCGAAGCCGCTGATATCGTCTTCATGGACGACAAGCTCTCGCGCTTGGCCGACGGCATCGGGATCTCACGTAAGACCATGCGCATCGTGTACCAGAACATCATATTCGCACTCGGCGTGAAACTGCTCGTGCTCGTACTCGCGGCCCTCGGCATCGCAAATATGTGGGAAGCGATCTTCGCCGATGTGGGTGTTTCCGTGATCGCGATCTTGAATGCCATGCGCGCGCTCAAGGTGAAGCAGCCTCGAGAATAAAAGACATACGTCCTGAAATCAAAATAGAGAAAGTCACTATGGATGAACTAGACTACGACATCGTAATAGATGTAAAAAGATTTTTAAAGGAATACTACCCTTCCGGAAATGATTGTCTGTATGAGTTTTGCGAGATGCATCCCATTTCGACCATAAATACAGCTGCCCCTCTTGATCCTTTAACGGAAGAAGAAGCATGCTTTGCTGATCAGATGTGGTTAATTGGACGATCTTATGCTGCCTCTCCTGAGCGCTACTCATACACAGGGAAAATACCCCCTAACGATGCTAAGCCTGCCAAACCAAAGGAAATTCTCTTAGGTAGCGAAGGATACGAGAGCTTTTTCCGAGATATTACTCGCATGCTTTTTCGAAATGAAAGCCATGATCCAGACAATCCCGTGATCTACCTTCGAGGACAAGGCTGCAGCATAAAAAAGCGTATTCCTAATCAAGAGGATATAAATAAGTTTAACGACATATGGAAAGATCTCAATGAAGAGTCCAAAGATAGCTCTGTAAAGAATTGTCGGATTTCGATCGAAACTTTTGAAAACCTAGAAGACAGAGCTAAAGACTGCTCTAAGCAGCTAGAAGGATTTTCAACCTCACAAATAAAAGAACTACTTAACCCTGGCAACGACAACGCAAGATATAGCTTAATCAGTTTGACAAGCTTGTCGAATGCAGAAGGGAGCTTTAAAACTGACCTTGGAATTATAGAAAAAGTAACAGATTGCGTTTTTAAGCTTGCAGACTTCCTAAATAATGCTCGCATGTTGCGAGATATTGCAATCACTCTTTCCACGCTCAAAAAAGCCGTAGAAATATGCGATGCGAGAAAAATACAGGAGCTGAAAGAAGAACATAAAAGAGCTATCTTAAATTTACCCCGATGGCTTCATACATTAATCAACGGAAAACCATCCTTGAGTATTTCGTTTTGCAGTAAATTTCTCCACTTTCATAACCCGCAGGTTTTTTTCATCTTCGATAGTATTTCATCTAGCAAATCAAAGGAATACAAGTCCAAGATCCTGTCATCTCTGCCACAAAAAGACTTAGCGCTCTTATTGGAAAAAACACCTAAACCAGACAAGGCAATAGGTAGCGATAAGTCCGCTAATTACAACGAAGACAAGAGAATAGCAAACAAGCGTCTGGAATATGGAAGACATATAGAAAACGAGCTAAAGATTGCTTATGCCCTTTGCATATCGCTTCTCAACCAATCAAAGAATAGGGATAAAGAAAGCGAAGAATTGCTCGACAAAATACGTGCTTCTTGCAATATACGAAATATAAGAGAAGATACACCATCAGTATCTTGGTCTTATAGCATTACGCGCATCGTGGATGAGCTAGTAACTAATTCAAACATAAACCATACATAGCTATTTTGTTGCAATGAGAATGCGGGGGCGGTTAGTGAGGTCTTGGACGATGTGCGCCTCGGAAAAGCCGCTGTTGAGTGCGATTGTGCGTGCTTGATCGAGCGATTCCTCGAAGAGTTCGACGGCGAGCACGCCGCCTGGTTTGAGCAATTCGTATGCATCGCCAATGAAACGGCGGAATAGATCGAGACCATCTGCTCCCCCATCGAGCGCCAGGCGCGGCTCATAATCGTTCACTTCGGCGTCGAGCGTGTCGACCACCTGCGAAGGGATATAGGGCGGATTGGAAACGATCACATCGAACGAGCCTTTGTTGCTCGGATCAGCCATTACCGCACCCAGAAGATCGCTCTCACGAACGCTTACGCGATCAGCAACACCCTGAGCCTCGACGTTGCACTGCGCGAGCGCGAGTGCTTCAGGAGCAATATCGAGCGCAAGCACTTCCATGTTAGGATGCTCGGTCGCAAGAGCGCACGCAATGCAGCCCGAACCCGTGCAGAGATCGATCACATGAATCGACTCTGGCTTCGAGTCTGAATCCACCTCTGGTGCAGTTCCCGCAGCTATCGTTTCGTCATCTTGCTCAACACCGTCAATCTGGCTTTGTGAGCTTTGGGTAGCATCCTTGAGCGTGAAGGTTTCCGATCGCTCAGATGCACTATCAATTCCGCCAACCGAGACCTCGCTCGACACTTCTTCACTGATGCTACCTATTTCAACAACAGGAATCTCAGATGCAGAGTCTGCGACACCTTCAACCTGCCTAGAAATCACTGAAAGATCCTCGAACGCATGAGCGCTGATCTGCTTCGGTGGCGGAAAAAGCGCGAGCACCTCGCTCACCAGTACCTCGGTCTCCGGACGTGGGATCAACACCCCAGGCGCAACCTCGAGCACCATATGACGAAAAGGCGCGGTGCCACAGATCAACTGGAGCGGCTCTCCTGCTCCCCTACGTGCCACCCACTCGCGCATGGTCGAGCGCTCTTCATCAGTTAAAGGCTTATCAAAATTGGTATAGAGTTCGATCCGCGAGAGACCCATGGCCTCTCCCAAAAGGTATTGTGCAGCATGTCGAGGTGAGGCATCGCCCTTATTGGCAAGGTAGCCCTCGCACCAATCAAGGATCGCCTTGACCGTCCAGGTTTGATCGTTCGCTGCCACGTACTGCCGCCTGCGCAGGCGCGATTAGACCGCGCTCTCCAGTTTCGCTGCGCGATCAGCAGCCTGAAGCGCGGTGATAAGCTCCTGCAAGCCAGCGCCGCCCGAGCCGAGCAAAACGCCATTGTAAGTGCCGTTATACCCGATGCGGTGATCGGTCACGCGATCTTGCGGACCGTTGTAGGTGCGAATCTTCTCGCTTCGATCGCCCGTACCGATCTGGCTGCGGCGCTCAGCGCCTTCGGCAGCCTGCTGATCAGCGAGCATCTTCTCATAGAGGCGTGCGCGAAGCACGCTCATAGCGGCGATCTTGTTCTGCAGCTGCGACTTCTGATCCTGCGATTGAACAACCAAACCCGTAGGCAGATGCGTGATGCGCACTGCCGAGTCGGTCGTGTTGACGCACTGACCACCTGGGCCACCCGCACGATACACATCGATGCGCAGGTCATTCTGGTTGATCTCGACTTCGACTTCGTCGGCTTCTGGAAGCACCGCAACCGTTGCCGTAGAGGTATGGATGCGCCCTTGGCTTTCGGTTTTCGGAACGCGCTGGACACGATGAACACCCGATTCGAACTTCATGATGGAATAGACGCGATCGCCCAGCATCTTGAACGAGATCTCCTTGAAGCCGCCCGCCTCTGAAGCGTGCATATCCATGGTCTCGCACTTCCAACCTTGGTCAGAAGCGAAACGCGTGTACATGTTGTAGAGATCGCCCGCGAAGATAGCAGCCTCATCGCCACCTGCGCCTGCGCGAATCTCAACGATGATGTCTTTCTCATCTGCCGGATCGGACGGGATGAGCATGAACTTGATATCCTCTTCAAGCTGAGGCATGCGCGCTTCGATGCTCGCGATCTCTTCCTGGGCGAACTCCTTCATGTCGGCATCGCCGAGCATTTCCTTGGCAGCCGCCAGATCGTCCATAAGACCGAGATATTCCTTGGCAGCGCGTGCCAACTCACCTTGGTTTGCGTAATCCTTGGCAAGTTTGTTGTATTCGCTTTGGTTGGAAACGACCGCTGGATCGCCCATCTTGGCTTCAAGTTCACCATAAGCGGCCACGATCTTCTCGAGCTTTTCGCGCATTTCATCCTCTGCTAGATCAAAGAAAAAGCAGGCCCATCAGAGGGAGCCTGCTTTCATTACTCACGTACTGACAAATGAAAATCTTAGCACATTTTAAGAGGTGATATAGGCGATTGCCGCTTCCGCCGCCAGAGCGCCGTCCGCCGTGGCGGTAACCACCTGGCGCAGCGGCGTGGTGCGCACATCGCCTGCTGCGTACACCCCCTTGAGCGAGGTCTTGCAATCCGAACCAGCCTCCACATAGCCTGCTTTATCGAGCTTCACCACGCCATGAAGCCATTCGGTCTCGGGCTTCGAACCAACCGCGATGAAGAGCCCTTCGCAGGCCAGCGTATGCTCTTCCCCTGTCTTCGCATTGCGCACAGTGACCGCTTCGATCCTTCCTGCATTATTCAGGACGACGTTTTGGACCTCGTTATTCCAGAAGATCTCCGCATTGGGAAGATGCTTGACCTTTTCCGCATAGACGAAGTGAGCGCGAAAATCCTCACGCCGATGGATCACATACACCTTGCGGCAAATACGCGAAAGATAGATAGCCTCCGCACAAGCGGTATCGCCACCGCCCACGATGGCCACATCCTTATCGCGATAGAAGTTGCCGTCACAGGTGGCGCAATAGGAAAGCCCCTTGCCTTCCAGGTTCATACCTTCAAGCTGCGGAAGCTGGAGCGGCTTTGCGCCCGTAGCGATGATGACCGCACGCGCATAGAGCACGCCTGCGTTGGTGTCGATCCTGAATTTTTCACGTCCTTCGCCATGCGACAGGCGCTCGGCTTGTTCGCTCAAGAATTCGACACCGAAACGCTGAGCCTGTTGCTGCATAGCCACTGCGATATCGAAGCCATTCACTCCCCCACCAAAACCGGGATAATTCTCCAGCTCGTCGATAGACGTGAGCTGGCCACCAGGAATGAGCTCCTCGAGCACGATGCATCGAAAGCCGGCACGCGCCGCATAGAGCGCAGCGGTCATGCCAGCAGGACCTGCGCCTACTACCACAATATCGGTGACGCGCGTTTCTTCGTCTTCGTTCGCTGGCGCATTTGCGCTTGGCTGGTTTTCAGCCTGTGGTTCCGTTGCCATGGCAATTCCTCTAGGAAAGCGCGTTTACCAAGACCTGCTTGGGTTGCACGCCCACGAACTGCTGCACAGGCTGACCACCCTTGAAGATGATGAGAGTTGGTACGCTCATAACGTTATAGTGCTGCGCAAGTTCGATCTCGCGGTCGATATCCACCTTGTACACCGATGCCTTTCCTGCAACTTCTGCAGCAACTTCATCGAGCACGGGCGCCATCATCTTGCACGGACCGCACCAGGTGGCGAAAAAGTCCACCAAGACCGGCTCGCTCGCACCCATCACTTTGGTTTGGAACTGTTCTTCGGTAAGCTGTTCAGCCATGATGATCACTCCTTTAGATCACGTCTTGTATCGTGATTCTAGTTTTCCGTTGATGTGACCCATTGTAGGGGCGCAAAAAAGAGCACCCTCCTTCGAGGATGCTCTTGGTTACAAGCCGTTACTAAACGAACAGGTAAACGCAATCAGATTTTCATAAAAGGTGACAAACTACCCGGTCGTTCATCGTTCGTCATCTTAGAGAGAAGCTTCGCGGATGATGTCGAGCAGCTGCTCCACTTCCCACGTGCCCAGATCGCCCTCATGACGCTCGCGCACGGAAATAGTGCCTGCTTCAAGCTCCTTATCGCCCACCACGCACATGTAGGGAATCTTCTCGTTCTGCGCTTTCGCGATCTTCACGCGCATCGGCTCGTTCTGCTCGTAGACTTCAACACGCCCACCAGCGGCCTTGATCTTCTTCGCAATATCCTTGCACGCATCGAGATGGCGGTCCGCCAACGGCAACAGCACCACCTGCACTGGAGCAAGCCACAGTGGCAGCGCACCGCTGTAGTGCTCGATGAGGATACCGAAGAAGCGCTCGATCGAACCGAAAATAGCACGATGGAGCATCCAGGGGCGCTCTTCGGTATTATCTGCCGTGCGATACGTGAGGTCGAAGCGTTCCGGGAAGTTGAAATCGACCTGCACGGTCGAGCACTGCCACGTACGCCCGATCGCGTCCTTCACCTTGATGTCGATCTTGGGACCATAGAACGCACCGTCACCTTCGTTGATCTCGTAATCGAGGTTGTGCTGTTTGCAGGCCTCCATGAGCGAATTGGTAGCATGCTCCCACATCTCATCGGAACCGATGCTCTTTTCGGGACGCGTCGAGATCTCGGCCATGTATTCGAAACCAAACGTGGACATGATGTGATCGACTAAGTCGAGGATAGCAACGACCTCAGAGACCACCTGGTCCTTCGTGCAGAAGACATGGGCATCGTCCTGGGTGAAGCCACGGGCACGCAATAGCCCGTGCACCGCACCCGAAAGCTCGTGGCGGTATACCGTGCCAAACTCGAAGAGGCGCAGCGGTAGATCGCGATAGGAACGGATCTCGTTGCGATAGATGAGCACATGACCCGGGCAGTTCATCGGCTTCACGCCGTATTCGGAAAGGCGCGGATTCTCTTCGCTGCCTTCGTTGATGTTGAAGAAGTACATGTTCTCGCCATAGAAATCGTAATGACCCGAAGTCTTCCAAACATCAGACTTGTACACATGCGGCGTGATGACCTCTTCATAGCCGCGTTCGTAGAGGTCACGGCGCAGCCATTCCTGGAGCAAGCGAATGACACGTGCACCTTTGGGCGGATAAAGCGGTAAGCCCACACCCGCATCTTCATCAAGCATGAAGTAGCCCAATTCCTTGCCTACTTTGCGATGGTCGCGCTTCTCCGCTTCTGCGAGATTATGCAAATGCGTGGCAAGCTCCTTCTTCTTGAAGAAAGCCGTACCATACAGACGCTGAAGCATCTCGCGCTCTGAATCGCCCTTCCAGTAAGCTCCTGCGATCTTCATGAGCTTGAATGCGCCGATCTGAGACGTATTGGCAATATGCGGACCTGCACACAGGTCAACGAAGTTGCCATGGCGATACACGCTGATCTCCGCATCGGGAGCCAAGTCGTCGATATGCTCAACCTTGAACCGCTGATCAGCGAAGATCTTCTTCGCCTGTTCGCGACTGACCTCTTCGCGCACGAAAGGCTCGTTCGCAGCAATGATCTCTGCCATCTTCGCTTCAATCGCTTCGAAATCGTTCTCAGAGATGGAATGCGGCAACTCGAAATCATAGAAGAAGCCGTCTTCTGTGGCAGGCCCGAAGGCGATGAGCACATCGGGATAGAGCGCCTGAACTGCTTCAGCCATGATATGTGCTGCAGAATGACGCATGATCTCGAGCGCTTCAGGCGATTTGGTCGTAATGATCTCGACCGTTGCGCCATCGGTAAGCTCCGTCGAAAGATCGACGAGCGTGCCGTTCACCTTGCCCGCGACCGCATCACGCGCGAGACCAGCACCGATGCTGGCTGCCAAGTCGTAGACGGTCGCTCCTTCGTCGAGCGTTCTTTTCGAACCATCGGGAAGCGTGATTTCCATATCAACATCCTTTCAGGTGCCGGATGCATACCAAGCATCTGCACCAACTTGAATTGAACAACGAGGTTGGAAGGTATGAGGCGCTAATTGACACGCGGACGCTGACCTGTCGTGTCAGCAGACGTGCGGCGCTCGCGCGTGCGAACTGCGCCGGTGCCCTGTGGGTCGCGCGGGGCGCTACTGTGGATAGTGGTCGTGCAATAGGGGCAGATCGACCATTCGGGATTGAGCGCGTGGTGGCACGTAGGGCAAAGGTTCTTCAAGCGCTGGTGGCAATTGGGGCAGAGCACGTAATCATTCTCGACTGGATAGCCACAGTGAGCACACGTGCCATACTGCATGAGCTGGCGGCGCTTGAGCGCCACGTCAAGATCCTGCTCATCGCGATCCTCGATCGTGAGCGGCGGACGAGCAACGCAATAAGCGATGAAACCGATGAGCGGAATAAGCGAGATGACCGCCCAAACTGGCCAGTTCGTTCCACGATTTCGTGCGTCCTTGATCACATAGACGATGGAAAGAATGTAGAGGATACCAACGACCACACCAGCGATCGTAACAACCGTTTGAATAGTTGAGCTCACGTGAAAACAACTCCCTTGTGCGATATACGAAAGCTACATCTCCGCTAATTGTACGCGAAGTTTCTCAAGTCGGTCGGTGATGTCGGCAAGCTTCGCAGAATCCTTATCGATGATCTCTTGGGCGGCCTTGGCCAAAAAGCCCGGATTGGAGAGCTTCTTCTGGAACTTCGCTTGATCCTTCTCGAGCGTTGCGATCTCCTTTTCAAGACGCTTACGCTCCACCTCGAAATCGACCAACCCCGCAAGGAGCACATACACTTCGGTCTCCCCTGCGATCGTGACCGCAGACTCCTGAGGTTTCTCGCAACCGATACCCAGCTCTTTCACCGTGATGAGCGCAAGGGCCTCGATGAGCGCTTGCTGGTCAGCGAAGAGCGCACGTGCCTCTTCGTTTTCAGCTGAAACAACTACCTCGAGCTGCACCTTAGGGGAAAGCCCATAGCGCGAACGCGTGGAGCGAACACCTGAGACCGCGCTCATGACCATCTCGATCGCCCGCTCTGCTTCAGGGTCGATATAGCTTGCGAGCGCTTGCGCATCAGGCCAGGAAGCCATCATGAGATACTCGGTTTCCTTCTCGCCCGGAAGCTCCTGATAGATCTGCTCGGTGACAAACGGCATGATAGGATGGAGCAGGCGCAAGGCCGTATCCAGCACGAAGACGAGATTGCGCTGGCACACGAGCGCGTCCTCGCCACCTGCCTGAAGGCGCGCTTTAGAAAGCTCGATGTACCAATCGCAGAATTCATTCCAGAAGAATGCGTAAAGCTCACGGGTGATCGCACCGAAATCGTAGGTTTGATACGCTTCATCGAGCTTGGCAACGAGCGCTGCCAAACGTGAGAACATCCACCTATCGGCAAGCGTTGCCGGCTGCGGTTCGCCTGGCGTGAAGCCTTCCAAGTTCATCATGACGAAGCGTGCAGCATTGCGGATCTTGTTAGCGAAGTTGCGGCTCGCGATGATGCTGTCTTCGTTGAACTTCATGGCTTGCGAACCCGTGACCTGCGTGAGCAAACCGAAGCGCATGCCATCGGCACCATAGGTCTCCATGAGCACCATGGGGTCAACGCCATTCCCGCGGCTCTTCGACATGGGCTTACCGTCGGCGCCCATGACCGTCGGATGGATGATCACGTCTTGGAAGGGGATCTCATCGCAGCAGTATTCAGATGCCATGATCATGCGAGCGACCCAAAGGCCCATGATGTCACGTGCGGTAGAGAGCAGTTGCGTAGGATAGTAGTTCTGCAAGTCGGGAGCATCCATACCATCAATACCCCATCCTTGCGTAGCGAAGGGCCAGAGCTGCGAGGAGAACCAGGTATCGAGCACGTCTTCATCCTGACGAACGGGCGCACCGCAGACCGGGCACACCTCAACCTCGTCAACGCACGCGTCTTCCCACCCGCAGGTATCGCAGTAATACATGGGGATACGATGACCCCACCACAGCTGGCGCGAGATGCACCAATCCTTCAGATTGTCGAGCCAATCGAGATAGACCTGCGCCCAGCGCGCAGGATAGAATTGCACGTTGCCCTCTTCGACGACCTTTCTGGCTGGCTCCTTCAGACGATCGACCGCAACGAACCACTGCTCGGAAAGCCAAGGCTCGAGCGTGGTGTGGCAGCGATAGCAATGCATGACCGAATGGGTATGGTCTTCGATCTTGTCGAGAAGCCCGAGCTCCTCGAATTCAGCCACCACCGCTTCGCGCGCTTCATCACGCGTCATGCCAGAGAATTTGCCGAAGCCATCGACCACGACCGCATGCTCATCGAAGATGTTGATCTGTTCGAGATCGTTGCGCTGGCCTATGGCATAGTCATTCGGGTCGTGAGCAGGCGTTACCTTCACGCAACCGGTACCGAATTCTTTATCCACCACGAAATCGGCAACGATCGGGATCTCGCGGTTCACGATGGGAAGCATGACCGTCTTGCCCACCAGGTTCTTATAGCGCTCATCTTGCGGACTGACCGCGATGCCTGTATCGCCGAGCATGGTCTCAGGGCGCGTGGTAGCTACGACCAGGTACTCCATCCCATCCACCGGCTCCGTGAGCGGATAGCGCAGATGCCACAGATGGCTGGCCTCTTCCTCGTATTCTGCCTCGTCATCAGCGATAGCCGTGGTGCAATGAGGGCACCAGTTCACGATGCGCTTGCCGCGGAAGATGAGATCATCGTGATACCAATCGCAGAACACCTTGCGCACCGCACGTGAGAGCGAAGGCGACATGGTGAACTGCTCGTGTTCGTAATCGCAAGAGCAACCCATCGCCTTGATCTGATTGATGATGATGCCGCCGTACTCATCGCGCCATTCCTGACAGGCTTCAATGAACGCTTCGCGGCCGATCTCGTGACGATCGATGCCCTGTTCGGCCAGATGCTTATCGACCTTCGTCTGGGTAGCGATGCCCGCATGGTCGACACCGACGATCCAACGGGTCTGATAGCCCTGCATGCGCGCGCGACGTACGCACGCATCCTGGATGGTGTCGTTCAGAGCATGGCCCATATGTAAAACGCCCGTTACGTTCGGCGGCGGGATGACCACCGTGTACGATTGCGCGCCATTCTTACCAAAGCCTGGCGTTCGCTCGAAGAATCCGTGCTCGCTCCACGCGTCGAAGAGCGGCTTCTCCCATTCGCTGTAGGACTGTTTGTCTTGCTTTTGTTCCGTTGCCATGAATGATCCTTGCGGTCTTATGCGGACTGATCGTCGTTCTTTGGTTGTATTCCATCAGCTGCGAGAACGAAGGCGCGCACGCGGCGCGCACGCTTGCGCAGGTGATTATTTCTTTGCGGTTCTCTTCTTCGTGAGCAGTTCGATCTCAGGCTTCGTGGTGCCCTCGATGTCGCTCCGACGCACCACTACGCGGGTGGGCTTGTGATAATCGGGGAGCTCGTACATCGCATCCATGAGCACATCTTCGCAGATGGTGCGCAACCCGCGCGCGCCCGTCTTATGCTCGATGGCTTGCTCGGCGATAGCTTCGAGCGCCTCGGGTTCGAAAACGAGCTCGGAATTCTCGTAGCTGAACATGAGCGTGTACTGCTTCACGAGCGCATTCTTAGGCTCGGTAAGGATACGCACGAGATCTTCCTTGTTCAGCTGCGAGAGCGAGGTGATGACCGGGATACGACCGATGAATTCCGGGATCATGCCATACTTATGCAGGTCTTCGGGAAGCACTTGAGCGAGCAAGGCTGCGTCTGCTTCCTGCTTGGACTTGGGCATGTCCGATCCGAAACCGATGTTGGTCTTGCCGATGCGCTGTGCGATGATCTCAGGCAAGCCGACAAACGCACCACCGAAGATGAACAGGATATTCGTGGTGTTGATGGGAATGAGCTCCTGCTGCGGATGCTTGCGGCCCCCTTGCGGTGGGACGCTTGCCTCGCAGCCTTCCACGATCTTCAGCAACGCCTGCTGCACGCCTTCACCAGAAACATCGCGCGTGATCGAAACGTTTTCAGCCTTGCGCGCGATCTTGTCGATCTCGTCGATGTAGATGATGCCGATCTCGGCACTCGGCACATCGAAATCCGCTGCTGTGATGAGCTTGAGCAGGATATTCTCAACGTCCTCACCCACATAGCCTGCTTCGGTGAGCGTGGTAGCATCGGCAATGGCAAAAGGCACCTTGAGCGTGCGCGCGAGCGTTTGCGCAAGCAGCGTCTTACCCGAGCCGGTTGGACCGAGCAGCATGATATTGCTCTTCGCAAGCTCGACATCGCTTTCCGTTGCTTCTTCACCCATGCTGATGCGCTTGTAGTGGTTATACACGGCGACCGAAAGCGCTTTCTTAGCTTCTTCCTGACCGACCACGTGCTCGGAAAGCTGTTCGTAGAGCTCTTTGGGCGTGGGCAGATCGGTGAGCATGTCAGGGTGCTTCGAAGAGCGTTCCTCGATGCTTGTCACAAGTTGGTTGCCGAGCACCTGATTGAGCGCTTCTGATTCAAGCCCGCGCATGGAAAGATCGGTGAGCATGGCATCGACCGATACCGAAATGCACTCATCGCAGATGAAGATGCCATTCGGTCCGGAGATCATGGCGTTTACCTGCTCGGGAACCTTCCCGCAGAAGGCGCAGTAGATTCCGTCATGCGGTCCCGAAGGAGTTTTATCAGCCATGAAACGCCTTAGTTCTCGGAAGCGTTACGGGACGCAACGACCTGGTCGACGATGCCATAAGCACAAGCATCCTGCGCGCTCATGAAGTTGTCGCGCTCGGTATCTTTATGGATGGTCTCAAGCGACTGACCGGTATGGTCGGCCAAGATCTGGTTCAAGCGGTCGCGGCAGTAGAGGATCTCCTTCGCAGCGATCTCAATCTCGGTCTGCTGGCCTTGCGCGCCACCAGAAGGCTGATGGATCATGACGCGCGAATTAGGAAGCGCATAGCGCTTGCCCGGCGCACCACATGCCAAGAGCACGGCAGCCATAGAGGCAGCCTGACCCATGCAGATCGTGGAGACATCGCACTTGATGTAGTTCATCGTGTCGTAGATAGCGAGACCCGAAGTGATGACACCGCCCGGTGAATTGATATAGAGCGAGATATCCTTATCGGGGTCGGCCGATTCAAGATGCAGAAGCTGCGCAACGACCGTGTTAGCGACCGCATCGTCGATCTGTTCGCCCAAGAAGATGATGCGCTCGTTGAGCAAACGAGAATAGATGTCGTAGCTGCGTTCGCCGCGGGGCGACTGCTCGATAACATAAGGGATGAGTGCGGATTGATTAGGATGTAACAACATACCTGCCTCGCTGTTCTGCTTCATATAGATGCGTATTGAATTGTGAGAAGAAGGGGTTATTTTGCCTCTTCATCCTTTTCTTTTTTCGTCGTTTTCTTAGCTGTTGACTTCGCGGTGGATTTCTTCGCCGTGGTCTTCTTGGCTTCCTTGGGCTTTGCAGCCTTAGGCTCGACCTCGGTAACCGTTGCCTTTGCCACGATGTCGTTCAAGGCCTTCGTGCGGACAACGCCCTCAGCAATGAGCGGCAGACGACCCGCTACCTTCCATTCAGCCTCAACAGCCACGGGATCATCGACGTTCGCCTTCTGGAATTCAGCAGACACTTCTTCTGCAGTTGCTTCGATCTTGTTGTGACGGGCCCATGCATCGAGTGCCATATCCTGACGGACCGTATCTTCTGCCTGCTGCTTCATGTCCTGTTTGAACTGCTCAGACGAGATCTTCATGGTGTCGAGATACTGGTCGAAGGTATAACCGTTCTGAGAAAGCTGCTGATAGAAGGATTGCAGCAGGTTCACTTCCTGAAGCTCGCACATAGCCGTGGGCATTTCGCCTTCAACGCGAGAAGCGATGGCTGCCAAGCACTCGTTCTCGACACGACGCTGCTTGTTCATTTCCTTCTGATCCTTGATCGACTGCGCGATCTGTGCGCGCATATCAGCCAGGTTCTCGAAACCGAAGTTATTGTGAGCCCATTCATCGGAAAGCTCAGGGAGCACCTTCTTCTTGATGGTGTCGACCTTCACATCGAAATGGATGACGCCGGCGTCTTCACCGAGCGTCTGGCCGAGCATGGAAGAATCGGATGAGAAATCGACGTCGAAGGATTTCTCCTCGCCCTTCTTCATGCCGATGAGTTCAGCATCGAACGCTGCCGGGAAGAGGTTCACGCCCAGTTCATAGAGGCGATTCTCAGCATTGAGCTGCGAGAGCTCGTTACCGTCTTTATCGGTTGCTTTGATAGTGAGCTCAACGAATTCACCCTGCTTGACCTTGGTGTTGGCATTCGCATCTTTGAAATCGGTGTAATAGTTACGCAGCTCTTCGATCTGGGCATCGATCTCCGCTTCAGTTGCTTCAGGCATCGGAATCTCGATCGATACGTTGTCGTAAGAAGAAAGCTCGAAGGACGGCTTCACATCGATGGTGGTAGAGAAGGAGAACGGCTTGTTGTCCTCAACGATCTCCGTATCCATGTCGAACTCAGGCTTGAAGAGCGGAACCAGATTGTGTTCATCCAGAGCGAGCGGATAGAGCTCGTTCACCAAGTCCTCCGTGAGCGAAGCTTTGACCGTGTCGGCACCCATCATGTTGTCGACAACGGGACGAGGCGCCTTGCCAGGGCGGAAACCGGGGAAGTTATAGCGCTTTGCAAAATTCTTGTAAGCCTGTTTGATGCGCGTATTGACTTCTTTTGCATCGATCTCGAAAGAAAGTTTGACCTTGTTGTCCTCGAGGGCCTCTACTGTTGTTTTCACTCAATACTCCTTTTCGGATACTTCTTGAACCGAGGTGGTGCGGGTGAAAGGACTTGAACCTTCACGGGGGTTGCCCACCAGAACCTAAACCTGGCGCGTCTGCCAATTCCGCCACACCCGCGTCTTTTCGGCATCGTTTAAAGCAATAAACGACAATTCGTTATAGTAACAAAAGATGCCCTTATCGTCACGAAGATGCAGCAAATGCACACGTGCTAGAGCTCACTGATATCCTTAGCGGAAATAACCTTGCTCGGAGAGATGAGCAACGCACCCACTTCGCCCTTGAGCGCTGCGTCGTTGAAGAACACATCGTCCGAAGAAACACCCACGGGATTGAGGCCTTCTTCTTGAGTCGAGATGACGATATCGATGCCCTCGACATCGTTCACGCGCGAAAGCTCATCGACGAGCGCCACGACGAAGTCCACATCGGCAGCGCGATACGAATCGATGCGCTTCTTGATGTAACAGGGCAGATCCGAAGCCGCGTCGATCGTGAGAATGCCGAAGCGATACTTGCCCGCCTTCACGATGGTCTCATCGATGTAGCGCGTGGGATCGGAAAGGTCGAGCACATAGACCGAAGCGTTCTTCTGCAGGAAAGAATCGCGCACCGCCGAAAGCGAGAGCGGTTCTTTAGGCTCTTCGGCGCTTCCCTGCCCGTCTGCAGTTGACTTAGGCACCACATCGGACACCACGACCTCATCGCCTGCGGCAGCATCATCCACTTGCTGGTCTTTGCCCAAATCGAGCGTCTTGTTGCTGCTATCTTCCGCGATGCGCTCAAGCCTCGCTTCACCGAGCGCTTTCTTCTCTTCAGCGGTGCCTTCGTAGATGATGGCAGTGTAGTCACCCAGGTCGCCTGCAGCATCATCGATCGTGCTTGCGGTCACATTGAACGAATGGCCGATGTTCGTGATGTAGAACATGAGCGCTCCAAAACCGCACACGACGAGCAGTGCAAAGATGATGAGGGCGATCTTTTCGCGAGAGAGCTTCTTCATAGCCGTTATTGTAAGCCTGCACGCACGCTTTTGCAGCGCTGCGCGCGAAGCTTAGGCATAAGCGGTCTTGCAACGATCATCGGCAAGGACGCGCTTCAAGAAGCGCCCGGTATGGCTTTCGGGAACCTGAGCGACCTTTTCCGGCGTGCCCTTCGCAACGACCGTTCCGCCCTTCGCGCCGCCTTCGGGACCGAGGTCGATCAGGTGGTCGGCAGCCTTGATCACGTCGAGGTTATGCTCGATCACAAGCACCGTGTTGCCCAGATCGACCAAACGCTGGAGCACTTCCAAGAGCGCACGCACATCGTCGAAATGAAGGCCCGTGGTCGGTTCGTCGAGGATGTAGAAGGTCTTGCCTGTCTGGCGTTTCTGCAGTTCGCTCGCAAGTTTCACGCGCTGCGCTTCACCGCCAGAAAGCGTGGTTGCCGGCTGACCGAGCTTGATATAGCCAAGCCCCACATCGTGGAGCGTTTCGAGCTTGCGCCGAAGCGAGGGGATCTTGCCGAAGAACTCGAGAGCTTCATCCACGGTCATCTCGAGCACTTCGTAGACATTCTTGCCCTTGTAGGTGACCTGCAACGTTTCGCGATTGTAGCGCGTGCCATCACATACTTCGCAGTTCACGTACACATCAGGAAGGAAGTGCATCTCGATCTTCTTCTGGCCGTCGCCCTTGCACGCTTCGCAGCGTCCGCCTGCAACGTTGAAGGAAAAACGGCCTGGTCCATAGCCACGCGCCTTGCTCTCTTGTGTGGAAGCGAAGAGGTTACGGATGTCGTCCCAAAGGCCGATGTAGGTTGCTGGGTTGGAACGCGGGGTGCGGCCGATCGGGCTTTGATCGATGCTGATCACCTTGTCGATGAGCTCTACCCCTTCGAGCTTCTTGAACTTGCCCACCTTGCGATGCGCGCGATTCACGCGATTGGCGAGCGCTGGGGTGAGCGTGTCGGTAACGAGCGAGCTCTTGCCCGAGCCCGAAACACCCGTGACCACCGTGAGCGTGCCGATCGGGATCTCCGCCGTCACGTTCTTCAGGTTATTCTCGCTCGCACCTGTGATCTTGATCTTGCCACGCTTAGGGTTGCGGCGCTCAGCAGGGATGGGGATGCACTTTTCGCCGCGCAGGTATTGCGCCGTGAGTGATTCGTCGCTGGCCATGATCTCTTCGGGTGTGCCGCACGCGACCACTTCGCCACCGTGCTCGCCAGCACGCGGACCCATGTCGATCACGTAGTCGGCACAACGGATCGTATCTTCATCGTGCTCGACCACGAGCACCGTGTTGCCCAGATCGCGCAAGTGCTCGAGCGTCTTGATCAGGCGTTCGTTATCGCGCTGATGAAGGCCGATGGAGGGCTCGTCAAGGATATAGAGCACACCCATGAGGCCCGCGCCGATCTGCGTTGCCAGGCGAATGCGCTGCGCTTCACCGCCGGAAAGCGTGGCGGTCGCGCGTTCGAGCGTGAGGTAATCGAGCCCCACGTTCACCAAGAAACGCAAGCGCTCGGTGATCTCCTTCACGATCGGACCAGCGATCACCTCTTGCGTCTCGTTGAAATGCAGTCCTTCGAAGAACTTCAGCGAATCAGCAGCTGAAAGCTCGCAGACCTCGTGGATGTTCTTGTCGTTCACCGTGACCGCTAGGATGGAAGGATTCAGGCGCTTACCGCCGCACGTGGCACACGGGATGATCGAGAAGTAGCGCTCGTATTTCTGGCGCTGACGATCGCTCGAGGCTTCCTTGTAGCGATGCGTGACCGCCGCAGAGATGCCTTCCCATTCGACGAACCAGTAGGTCTCGCGTCCATCCACCGTTACGTAGTCGACGCGGATCTTCTCGCCCGGCGCGCCGTAGAAGAGCTTCTTCTGCACCTTCTTCGGTATATCCTGCCAGGGCGTATCGGGATCGACACCATAGTGGAGCAGCACCGCACGCATGACCTGCGGATAGTAGTTGCCCGATTTGAACGGCGCCACGGCACCTTCGTTGAGCGACAGGCTTGGATCAGGGATGACCAGATCGGGGTCGACCTCTTCCCTGCTGCCGATACCCAAGCAATCGGGACAAGCACCATAGGGAGCATTGAAGGAGAAATCGCGCGGCTGCAGCTCATCCATGGAATGCCCGTGCTCAGGGCAGCCGAGCGCGAGCGAGAAGAGATACTCCCCTTCCGCAAGGCCGCCAGTTGCACCGGATGAAACCGTGCGCTCGCCCCCTAGCGGCTCGTTGTTCTTGTCGAGCAGCTGCACGAGCACGCGGCCGTCGGCAAGCGTAGTGGCTGTCTCGACCGCTTCCGCAATACGGCTTTGCGCCGAAGGCTTGAGCACCACGCGATCGACCACCACATCGATGAAGTGCTTGATCTTCTTGTTCAGCACGATCGGGTTCTCGTCGAGCTTCGTGATCTCGCCGTCGATGCGCACACGAGAGAATCCTTCGGCGAGCAAGTCTTTGAAGAGCTTCGTGAATTCACCTTTGCGCCCAGTTACCACCGGCGCCATGATGATACACTTGGTCTTCTCGTCTTCGGAAAGACGCAGGATGTCGTCGGTCACCTGGTCGGTCGTTTGCATGCGGATCTCACGTCCGCACTCCGGACAATGCGGGATGCCCACACGTGCGAAGAGCAGACGCAGGTAATCGTAGATCTCGGTGGTGGTCCCCACCGTTGAACGGGGATTCTTGCTCGTGGTCTTCTGGTCGATCGAGACCGAAGGCGAAAGGCCATCGATGGAATCGAGGTCGGGTTTGCTCATTTGGCCAAGGAACATGCGCGCATAGCTCGAAAGGCTTTCGACATAGCGTCGTTGACCTTCGGCATAGATGGTATCGAAGGCAAGCGATGACTTGCCCGAGCCCGAAAGCCCCGTGATGACGACAAGCTCGTCGCGCGGGATCGTGACGTCGATATCTTTGAGGTTATGCTCACGTGCGCCTTTGATGACAATGGATGATTGCGCCATAGCTACACTGCTTTCTGTGGTGATGAACGATGCTGCCGAATGCGCATGCGCGCTGCATGCGAAGCATCGGTTGGTTTTCGGCAATCCATCATAGCGCGCGTTTTGAAATGGAGCAATCGCATCGAGTCTTCAGCATGATTCCCTCATGATTTCACCACGTAAGGACGAAAAGGGGGCAAGCTAACCAGTCGTTCGACACCTATGGCAAGCAGCACGCCTATGGGGCACTTGTAATTACCCGCTTTAGCTGTTCGCTTGCCTTTACGGCAAGCTCATGCGCTTCGCTCCTTCGGACAACCTATTTATATTGAAGTGAGCGGACTTAGAGTAATTCAAGTACCCCATGGGCTCAGCTGCTTGCTCGACCAGGAACGGCTTAGCTCGATCAGTGGAGAGGGTGAGGCAACGAGGTGACTCTTTGCCGACTAAATTCATTAATAATAAA
>CABQIW010000023.1 GCA_902464295.1 uncultured Eggerthella sp. | reverse complement strand
TCTCTAAATACACAGAGTATCTTTGATGATTTCTAGTACTATTCTTAGGACACTCTAGGTTGTAAAAGTTGGCATACTCTTTTATTAGGATTGCCGCACTAGAAATCGCACCAAAAACGAAATACTCTAGTGCGGCAGCGCGATTGGTCATGGGTCGAGCTCACTAGCCGGTTTGGCAATCATCTCTTGCGCGCATTGTTGTGTTGGATGTGTAGTTGCTTCTCGTATGAATGATGCCCCCATGCACATTACATCGCTCTCTGCAGAAGGGACGTAGAGTGCATGGCTTCAACGCTTAATTTGCGAATTCTAAGAACTTGAGGATATGTTCGGCGACGCAGACGGTGTCGCCGTTTTGGTTTACGATCTCGACCTTTGCGACGGTCTTGCCGGTTTCTTCGTCTACCGAAATGACCTCGTAATTGCAGGTGATGGTGTCACCAAAATAAACAGGACCAGTGAAACGCACGTGATCATAGCCGTAGGAAGCAACAGGGCATTCATCGTCGTAAGGTTGATGGATGAGCGTTGATGCAGTACTTGAAAGGGCGAAGGTCAACACGCCATGGGCAATACGGGTGCCATATTGCGTGCCCTTCATGTATTCTTCGTTCACATGAAATG
Organism: uncultured Eggerthella sp.; assembly: GCA_902464295.1. Classification (GTDB taxonomy): domain Bacteria; phylum Actinomycetota; class Coriobacteriia; order Coriobacteriales; family Eggerthellaceae; genus Anaerotardibacter. The sequence goes on along the minus strand of CABQIW010000023.1, from coordinate 35,373 downwards.
GGCTGAAATCACCGGTGATCCCAGCAAATTGATAGACATCCGACTCGGCGATAGTCTTGGTGAACGTTTGCTTATCGCCAACCGACAAAGGCACTTTAACTGACATGATTCCCCCTTGTTCACGCAGTGTGTAAACAGCTATGCAATTCTTAACTTGCATTCTACCTTTGCAAAGGTAATTAGGTAAGAGGGGTTATAAGGCAAAAGCATTCGCTCGCATCGAGCGAACGGCGAACAGTGAATTAGCGCTTCTTGAATACCTGGGTTCCGCCGGCATCGGGGCGAGAATCGCGACGGATTCTTCGCTGAACGCTCGGGTCAGTGATGCGTTGGGTGGGGTTTGATTGGGGCATATTGCCCGGTGCGCCAGACGGCTGAGCTCCAAGATTTTGGGGTATAGCTCGGGTGGGAGCATTGTTCGCTGAAGCTCCTGCAACAGGGTGCTGTTCGTCGTAGTTCACGCTCAGTAGGCTGTCGAGGGCTGCCTGCTTGTCGGAGATCGCCTGATCAGAAGCTTGGTTCGTCTGCGCTGGTCGTGCCGTTGTGCTGTGCATGCCAGGAGCAGCTTGGCGCGGGTCGATCGCACGCGTTTGGGCTTCCGCGGCATAGCTCGAGATGCCCGCCTGCGCATAAGCCTCGCGTGCTTGTCGCACGCGCTCAGCCAACGGGTCTTCGTCCTCGAGGTTTCCTGCTTGGCCATCCTGCCAATCGTTCGGTTGTTCGTCTTGGGATACAGCGGATGCGCCGCTGCATCGCTCAACTCGCCTGCTGGTGTTCTTGCCAGCGCTTTTCTGGTCTCCACTTTCTGCTCCCTGCAGCTTCACAGGCGCAAGGCGCGTTCCCGAAACAACCTCGCTTAGGGACACATACGGGTATCCGCTGAAAGATCCGATCACACGCGCAACGATGGTGAGTACCCATACCACCACGACTAGGCCAACGATCTGGAAGAGCGTATTGTTGCTCACGCCTTCGATCTCTTCAGGGGCAAGGAGCACCAAAGCAACAGGAATCAGTAGGAAGAACGCTGAAGCAAGGTAGCGCACCCAGTAGCCCCAAGCGGGAGCATCGTCCCCATCAGCTTTTACGATACGAATTCCCACCAGCGCCTTCCCGATAGTGCGTCCTTTGGAAGCCATCGGGATCACCGCGAAGAGCACCGCGCCAATACCGAGCGCGAGCAAGAGCGCACTCATCGGGTCAGCGAACAAGCCGCCAATGAAGCGGAAAGCGAGTGTTTTCGCGCCAGCGCGCGAAGGATCCACGGCAAGGGCCTTCGCGATTTGCGCATCGGTCGGACTAAGTACGATCCATGCAAGCACGAAGAGCACGGCCAGCACGGTCAGATCGACCACCGCCGCCAAAGCACGCCGCGTGAGCGAAACGCGACTACTGCCGCGTTCGCGGGCTTGCTCGTTCACCTCGTCCATGCTCGGCAGCGCCCAGGCAAGGGGGATCATGAGCCAGAATCCCAGCATTGTGCCAGCGGTGTTCAAGATCAGGTCGTCCACATCGAAGAGGCGGTAGGGGTGCGCGTAGAGTCCGAACAAACCAGTCAGCTGCGATGTTTCGAACAAGAGCGTGGTGGCCATACCGATCAAAAGTGCCATCCACCAGCGGCAGCGGAACAGGTAGCAAAGATAAGCACCTAATGGCACCGTGAGCATGACATTGAAGATCGCTTCATATACAACGGGGGAGCGCAATGCTGGCCCCCACGTGCTGCGATCGCTCAGACTGAAATCGGTGGTTTCGCGAATCTGCTCGATCACATGGAAGGGATGAAGCTGGGGTGTCCGCGCGCTTTCAACCACTGCACTGTGGTCCGCCGGTAGCGGAAACACGATCAGTGAAATTGCGCACAAACAGTACAGGATGAATGTGAAGACTACGAAGGTCTTCCAGATTGAGATAGCGCCGAAGCGGCGGTACTGATAGAGCGCATAAGGTACCGCCAGCAGGAGCGCTACCAGCGGAAATGCTAGGAAACCGAGCTGTATGTCGTAGATGAAATTGCTCATTCGTAGGTTCAATCCTACTGGAAAGAGTGAGCGCACTGGACATTCGCGTTAAATCTTCACGTTTGTAAGGCAGCAGTAAGATTACGGTGCCGTTAACGGGATAAACTGCACCAAAAGTGCTGAAAAGTTACACATTGAAGGCGACGATAAGGTCGCCGAGAACGCAGGAGACAGGGGGCGAGTGTTTGCTGAGGTGGGCAAGCGTTGGCTATGGTTAGCCAATGTGGATAAACATTGAGAACGTTGAGGAACTACTCGCAGGCCTCAGGTTCCTGGGTGTTCGCTGGGTCGTTCACATCCTGATCATCGAGCGCACGCAAAGAGCGCGAAAGCAGCGAAAGCCCCATCGCAATGCAGAGCAGCGCCCCGCACACCACGAACCAGCAGTTCACACCAAGTGCGTCCGCTGCAGGACCTGCGACGAACAGTCCAACAGGCGATGCGAGAGCTGTCAAAGATCCGAAGATGCCCATGGCGCGTCCAAATGACTCTTGCGGAATGCGCTTCTGCATGAGCGGCAGGATGGGAGCGTTGAAGACCGCCGTGGCTGCGAAGATGAGCGCGATGATGCCCACGAAGGCGAAAAAGCCCGACTGTGGCAGAAGACCTGCCGCAATGCAGCCTGCTCCTATGGCTGCGCCCGCAACAACCAGAACAGGCACGAGCCGTTTGCCGCCACCCCATACCAGCATGAAGAGCGATCCGATAAGAAGTCCGATGCCCGCTGCGGCTTCAACGCCTGAGGCTGCGTAGCCATCGCCGCCGAACCAGTTGTAGGTCATGAGTGGGGAGAGCGTTCCCAGGGGCAAGAAGAGCAGCATCGCAACAACTACCAGCAGCAAAAGAGGTTTGATGCCTGGCTCGCCCCTCAAGATCGAAAGTCCATGCGCAAGGTCCTTCGCAACGCTTCCTGAAGAAACGCCATGTCCCTGGGCGTAGGGAAGCTTGGCAAAAGCGAGGCACACGCAAGCCAGGGCGGCGCAGATCGCATCCATCACAAGTACCGCAACGAACCCGAGCATCGTATAGAGCGCGATGCCGAGTACGGGTCCCACAATAGCCGAAGCACTCGTCAGGCTTTGGTCGAGCGTGTTGATGCGCACCATGTCGCGTTCGGGAACTAGCTCGGGCATGAGCGCCATCAGTGAGGTCCCGTGGAACGCTTGAGCGGCCGAGCGTACCGTGAGCAGAAGCAACAACAGCCAGGTAGACAGCATGCCAGCCAGCATGAGCAGGGCGAGCACGAGCGAGAATGCGCCCGCGATGCCATCAGCGGCGATCATGACGTATTTGCGGTTGAACCGGTCGGCAATAACGCCGCCGAAAGGGGAGAGCAAGGCGGTGGGAAGGAGCGCTGCCACTCCCGCCGCGGCAAGCAGGAGCGCCGAGTTTTCGGTGGTGGTGATGTACCAGAGCGCAGCGAAGGTGGCTGCGCAAGTTGCGAGGATGGAGGCGGCTTGCCCCGACCAGATGAGCGCGATGGTGCCTTTCCAGTTATGGGGCAGCAGGTGGCCGTTTGCGTTGACCTCGACGCATGCAGCCGTGTCTTCGGCGGTTGGAGCAGCAGGTGAGTCAGCTGCAGAATCCGCGGTTTGCTCGTTGGATTGCGTTAGTTTGTCGCTCATGGCGGTTCTCCTGATTTGCGAATCGGTCATGCTCTCGAGCTCCATGGTAAACTGTGGGGTAACCACACGGTCAAGCGGTCGTTGCGAAAAAGATTTTGAGCAAAGGTTGAAAGATGCGCAAGGGACTAAACCTGAATGTGTTGAAAGGCGTTCGCGGGACTGAACCTGGACGCATTTTGGGCCCGCGTCTATCTTACCTGCGAGCGAAGCGCCTATGAACAAGGAGACTGTTATGCCTGATGATCTGCTCAAAGCGGGTGAATTCGCCCACCTTTGCGGCACCACGAAAGAGACGTTGCGCCATTACAAGGATATCGGACTTTTGATGCCGGTTGCGAAGGCGGAGAACGGCTACCAACTCTATTCGCCGCTGCAGATCAGCGATTACCTGCTCATTTCGTCGTTGCAACAAGCGGGATGCAGCTTGCAAGAGATCACGGGCTATTTGAGCGAACCCGACTCCGAAGCACTGGAGAATGTGATGGAGGATCGGATCAGTGCCATCGTCGAGCAGCGCCGAACGCTCCTGATGCAAAAGTCGCTCCTTGAGAATACGCTGGCGCGAATGCGGGCGCGCAACGATTGGCGTCATGATCCCGCCGAATTCAAGCTCGAGACGTGCGAGGCAGAATACTTCCTCGACAGCAATATCTCAGATGCATTCCTATCGCTTGCTGAGGCGAATTTGCCATCCCTCATTGATGAGCAGCTCGCTTTGCCCGCTGAAAAGGCTACGGCGTCCCTTCAGGATGAAAGCGTTCATGCGCCTGATTGCGAGCCGAAACGCACGGTCTATTCCGCTCAAGATGGCGTGCAGGTAGATGAGCAGGCTGAGCGTGTTGTTCGCCATATTCTCGATGTGTGGCGGCTTGGCCAGAAGCAAGGCGATGTGAGCGAACTCCAAGGCAATTATCGTGTGGGTCGCGAAGCATTTTTGCAGGGAGAGCCCTGGAAGGACTTTCATCTGTGCACGCGCGTGCGACCGCATAAGCGGCGCAAAGGGCTGGTGGAAAAGCCTGCGGGAACCTACTTCAAGTACTTGCGAACCATGAACTTCGCCGAGGTCAAAGACGAACTGGAGCCCGCCATGGAGCTTTTCAGCATCTACGAGAAGATGCGCCGTGTGCTCGAGCGTGAAGGGTTCACGCCAACGAGCGATGTCTTTGAGCGCGAACTTTCTCTCTATACGGGCAATACCGACGAGATCATCTATTCGGAACTGAGCGTGCGCATCGATCGGTGATCGTGAATTTCGTTGAATGCGGTAAGAAACGTATCACGTTTTATCCCGTTTTATCCCATTTTCGGTGGTTTTGGCCATCAGAATAAAAAGAAAGGTCAGAGCGATTTCAGCGCTCTGACCTGCCCTTTTAATGGAGCCAACGGCCGGACTCGAACCGGCGACCTACGCATTACGAGGCCAGGAGAAAACACCAGCTGAACTGGTGAGATGCTAAACAAAATGGAAGTATCTGTCTAGAATTCGTCCCAAAGAGGCTCTGCTTGCTCTCCTAAGATGAGGTCGGTAAGCAGATCTGCAATGAGTATCATACCTCGTTTTGTGCTCATCTGATAATTCCTGCCGCGGGTAGTGCCGTCTGAATGACCCATCGCAAGGCTCACAACAGAATCTGGGCTACCTGCTTCGCCATGCCATGTGCTCCAAATGCTGCGCATGTCTGCTGGGCGAACGTAAGGCACGCCATTTCGCTTGCACCAATCGCGCCAATTATGGGTGATGGTGGCCGGCGAGGCAAAATGCTTCTCTTCGTAATCGTTTTGAACAACCTTGATCGGTCCTGGACATAAGGCACCCTTTCCCTCGCACAGTGCCAGAAGCGGACTGGCGAATGGCTCTCCGATGACTACCTGGCGTCCGCGATAATCGTTCTTCGGGCCTTTAAGATGCTTCTTCCCATCAACAGTAACCAGCGCTTTATCTATCGTTACGATGGCGTAGAGCCGTCCTTGGTATTCCCAACGCATCACCTTTTCCTTCACCATGGCGCAGGCTTCTTCAGGCGACAGGCCACCACCAAGTTCGAGTAAGATCAATCCTTCATACTTGATTCCATGAATAGTTTCGATGAAGTCTTCAACCGCCGATACATCGATATATCCCTTTTCACGTTTGTTTCGCGGTTTAAGTTTCGTATTGCGGGTGATCGGACATCTGTCCAGGATGCCATCCTCTACTGCTCGGTTGCACATCTTGCGCCACAACCGCATCGCCGCTTGCTGTACGCTTGGAGCATTGATCTCATCCAGCACCGATTGGCAATATCGCCAGGTGGTCGCGCTGATATAAGTGGATCCAATGCGTGGCTGCAGCTCTTTGTTCCACACACGCCTGTATCCCGATATGGTTTTGAGCGCAAGCCCATTGAATGATGGCTCGATGGCGATCTTCCAATAGGAATTCCAGGTTTGATCCTTAACGATGCCATGTCTATTGAGGCGGATCGCTGCAAGGGCGATCTCGGCATCATCGCGCGATCCACGCACGTATTTACTCTTTTGCTTGCCGTTCTCTTGCCAGAATACGCGATAGTAGTTTTCGCCTATCCGGTGTATGTGGCCGAATTCGGATCTTGGCATGCTAAAATGAACCTGCCTTCCGTGTCATGCGGTTGGTGTTTGTTTTGGGAGCCCTGCAAAAGTTGGTCGCTGGTGCAGGGTTTCCTTTTGACTATCGTTATTAAAATGCGTATCATCCTTGCTGTAACCACGGAGTGGGGCGCGAACGGAGAGATACCTAAGCTACCCGCTCCTTTTCTATCTTTTGCCGATCTTCTTTTTATTCCCCCTTTAGCAATCGGGGATTGTTTTCATTGAGCTTTGCTAGTGTTGGGTTGTCCTTCAGGGCTTTAAGCTGTTCTGCCGCCATTTCGCTCAAGTATGCAACACGCTCATCGCGCGATAGTCCTTCTCTGATAAGTTGAGCATTCATGCTCTCGAGATTCGCGAGCACAACAAGCTGATGAAGTGTTGCCTGGTCTCTGATGTTTCCCGTTGTGTCAGGGTTTTCATCACGCCACTGCCTTGCTGTCTTTCTGAATAAGGCAACATTAAGCACGTCGGCTTCATTTGCATAGATGTACGTCTTTGCCTGACCCGCTGTGATTGGTTCAAGATGTTCTTTAATCGCATCGGTGTGGATCTTGTAGTTGATTTTCGAGAACAGCCGTTTTTCGTTCCACTCAAGCGAAAGCCTGCTATTCTCATCATTTTTCAGACGTTGATAATCCTTGATGACATAGAGCTTGAACTCAGGCGAGACCCATGAGGCAAATTCAAATGCAATATCAACGTGGGCAAACGTTCCACTATGGTAACGCCCTCGCTTTGTCTTTATTCCAATAGCACCGGTCCCATGAATCCATTTCGTTGGCGTCATCACGAATGCATTTGACCCAGCTTGATTTTTAAACCCGTCGAATTCGACGGGTTTAAAGTCTGGATTGTGAATCGTTTCCCAAACCCCTAGAAACTCGATCGTATTTTTGTTTCGTAACCAGTTTTTAACCACATCATCTGGATGATCGCTAACATATTTTGCAATATCTGTTAGCGATATATAGTCATCTCTGTCGCCTTTCGAGGTAACAGAGATTTCTATCCCCATGGCATTGATTTTTTCATTTACTTCTTTTGGCGGCATTTCAAACCTCTTACCGTCAGATCTCTAGCAACCATTTTGTTTCCTTCGGGTTGAGCTTGTACAAAATTTGTACAAGTTGCTTCTTCGTTCGGAACTACATCTTCACTCATGTTTAAGCTCCTTTTACTCAATCTCGATCGAAGAAGCCATCGTAGCCGAGGATCTCCATCTCTCCGCTAATCTGAAGCCGCTCTTCTAATGCAACGGCCTTCCCGTATTCCTCGAAATCTTCTGGTGTGAGCTCGATGATGTCATCGATAGCTTCAAGAGCGTCTTGCAACAGTTCTACTAGCTTCTCTTCTTTTGACCCTTTTGTAACTGCAGCAACGTAAAGAGCATTTGTCTCACTCATGCTTAAGCCCCCTGTTGATTTTCAAAACGTTCTTCCCTGTCTTTAACGATACGGTTGGCGGTATCTCTCTCCATTGACCGCGCAACCGAAACCAAAGTTGTTTTTCCAGCTTGGTTCATGTTCTCGTAGCAATCGTTTAATCGTTGCTGTCCAGGATCGGAATACATGTACGAGTCTTCAGTGGTCCATCCAAAGATGTCGTTTGGTGAACAGTTGCATAGCTCTGCAATTATCCAAATCTCTTCAGCATTTGGATATGTTTTGTTCTTCTCCCAATTGCCAACGGTTTTTACGTCTCGGCTGACTGCTTTTGCTATCTGAGCTTGGGTAAGGTTTGCAGCTTCTCGTACTTTGCGCAGATTGAATTCCATTTCGAGCCTTACAACACGTCGGTTTCATTTCCTAGAATAGTAGTACATTTCGCTAGTGATTACAAACAATTTCCTATTTACCTATTGCAATAGAAATTCATTTCTCTATTATGTGTTCTGACAGGAAATCAATTTCTTGTCTGATAGGAAGGATAGAAATGGTTTTCGACAAAGAGGTTCTCGCCGACCAAGTGTACAAAGCCCGTCATGAGATGCGACTGTCTCAAGAAGATTTTGCGAAAAAAATTGGCGTGAATAAGAACACTGTTTTCAATATCGAGAACGCCAAGTCCGACTCTCCAGGTGCCGAAGTTCTTATGCGGATTTGCTCTGTTACCGGCAAGAGTCCAAATGAGCTGCTCGGCTGGCGCCCGCGCCCTCGCCACTAAAACCCAAAACAAACACCAACCGCATTACCAACTAAAACCAAAAGGAAAACAGTAAGGAAGAAGGAAACGATGTCGGAGAACGACAAACCAGAAGAGCGCGTATCTGTGAAGATGACGCCAGCAGAAAGAATGGAACTGAAGAAAAGCTTGCTGATCTTCGTGAAATCAGGAAGCATCCACGCGCACGAGAGCTCCAGGCAGCAAAATGAATCTGTAATCGATGCTGCCCGGATTCTTCTGGCAGAGTTCTAAAAGGCTCCAGCGTATCGCTCGGATTCATCGTATGGAGTCAACTTGCCACGTGCTTCAGTCAGCTTTTCAAGCGTTTTGTCGAAGAACTCGCAAACTGCCTCAGCATTTGGAAGGTATCCATGCTCTATCTGAGCTTGCGTCATGGCGACAGCGGCTTCATAGCACTCTTTGTAAAAGATCTCAGGGCCTGACATACCAAACCTCCTTTCCTCGCTGCAATCGTAGCACGGAAGGAAGGAACAGTACGAAAAGTGGATCTCATGAAAGCAACTCCAGAAGGTCGTTTGATGAGCCCTAAGAGCGATCGTCCGATGCCTGACTCCAAAACAAACACCGACCGCATTACCGGCCAAAACCAACGAAGGAGGAAGAATGTGCGAAGAACCAATGACAGCCGAAGCGTATAGGCGTGAGCATCCTGGGATGGTGAGCGCGATGGAATGCGCTGTTCGCAGGGAGCTGGAGATGTTCCATACGAACAGCGACAACTCATCGAATATTCAAGGTTCGCTTGATATCGGCAATATCTCTTCTAATGAACCATTGGTATTCGGCGATGCCCAGAATCGCATCAGCAAGTGCGGCGATTGCTTGATTCGTGTTCCCTGCAAGCGCGAAAGCCTTCGCGCTCTGCGCGGAATCGACTGGTTCCCTATCCATATTCCCACCTCCCTTCTTATGGTCGGTGGAATCATTTTCGCATCGTTGACGATAGCGGGAAACCTCAATCAAAAGCAATAACCAACCGCATTACCGGCCAGAAGAGAAAGGAAATCATGGAGAACAAAGAAGCATTCATCCACTGTCTCCAAGCGGCATTCGTCGCAGGGGACAGCAAGCGTTACCACCATTTGATCGATAATCCAGTTACTTATTTCACGATCGGCGATCTCGAATATATGGGACGCAATGGCCGTAATTTCCTTATTGAGGGCGATAGCTGTAAAGCCATTGCAGAGACCTTCGTCCGAGAGTTCATCTAAGAACGCAGGAAGTTGAAAAGCAAGGAGAGCAACAAATGGAGCTAGGGATCATACTTGCTGGTTTTGTGATGACGTTCTTAGCAATTAGAAATCATCATCGCCAAGTTTTTCAGAAGCTCGATGACATCAGTAAGATGCTCGCCAATGAGGTCGAGGACAAGTCCTACATAAACCCAGGTGATTGAGGTCCCCAAAACAAACACCAACGGTATTGCAAGAAAGGGAAGGGGGAGGAAAAAGATGGAAGCATACTATACCGTCACCTCAGAGTGGCTTTCGCTCGCTGAGGTAGCCCGTGAGCTCGGCATGGATTACAAGCGCGTGCTCGGTTGGACGCGGCGCGATGAGGATCCATTGCCCGCACGGCTCATCGAAGGCAATAAGAAGCAGGCGCGGGTCTATAGGCCAGCGCTGAATGATTGGATCATCAGGAATTCGGTGGCGCTCAGCGGGTGAGCTCTACCGAGAGGCGGCAAGCATCATAAGCCCCTTTCATCGCAGCTGGGGCTTCGTGGAAATCACCCAGCTGCGGCTATGCACCTCTGATGCGAGGGGTGGGCAACTCGGCTCGCCATGAAGGACCCCTCATGCCGTCTCTTAGTAGGTCTCATCCACCTGCAGGCCGTAATGGCCAAAAAAAGAAGCGCCGGCGGGCAAGCGGGCGCTTCGGTGTTCGACGCGAACGCCGAACTCACAGACAACTCGATTATACAACGAAGGAGGTAATAAAACGTGCGCTATGTCGTTGAGATTCCTGGAACGCTTCCCACTGCAGCTGACCATGCCCGCATACGCGAGAAGAGCATGCACGAGGCGCGTGAGTTCGAAGTATTCATGATCAAGTATCTAGCGGCTCGCTTCCGTGATGCTGGCATGCGATTCGAACGGAAAGTTTATGTGGGCGTCATCTGGGTTCGCCCTGATACTGCTGCCGTGCCCAAGAGCGTTTCGTGGCCTGCCCAGTTCATTCCTGAGGCTCTGATGTGTGCCAATGTGACTCACGGGATGAGGCAAACAAGGATCGAGACCTTCGATCTGGGCTTCCGTGTGAATTCGAGCGATCCGCGCACCATCATCATCGCAGCCGATACTGAAAACGAGCTCCTAAGGTCAGAGGAGCTGATCGCTTATGCGTAAGGGATCGCGCTGCTATGACTGGACCACAGAAGAACTCAAGTTCCTTCGCGAGCATGCGGGAGTGGTGAGCGTGCGCGAGATATGCCGACATCTGCGCCGGTCCTATAGATCGGTGGCCATGATGGCTCATAGGATGCGCTTATCGCTGCGCTGCCCCACATCTCGTCTCAAGTGGTGCACGCGTTGCGCCACGTATCGCCTGGGCCTGCTTGAGAAGACAGGGCAATGCCGCGTGTGCTTCAAGCGCGATCAGCTCATTCGAGCGAAGGAGCGCACCGCACGGGCATTCGAAGCGCTACCAGCGAACGACAAGGCGCTCTATGCGAAGAATCTCATCTCGCGCGAGGACAATCCTGAACCCAGACCCAAAGCGCAGGCAGTCTCGTATAAGGCGCTGAGCCGATACGAGCGCGTACGGGCAGAAGAGCGCTATGCCGAGGCTCTCGAGCGTTGGGAGATCAGGCACCTCGATAAGCTCATCAACAAGGAGAAGACCCTTACCAAGCGCATGCGTCAAAAAACGAACACCAACCCAAGAAAATAATTCAAACGAATGAAAAGATTATACAAAGTACCTGATAGAAGGAGGAAAAATGCTAACTATCGAAACCGTGGACATCAATGATGTCTACCCGCCAGAAGACGAATATGGCAACCGCTTCATATCGCGCGATTACGATACGAAGGAGAACAAAGCCTATATTGATCAATTGGCTGCAGACATCAAGGCTCATGGCGTACCTGAAGAGCCGGTGGTGCTCGTTCGTGACCGCAATATCTACCGCATCAAATGCGGCAATACGCGCGTCATGGCCATGCGCTTGAACGGAGTGCAGAAGTTCGAAGCGGTGATCGACGAGGATACCACCCCAGAGGATCTTCTTCGTTTGGCTGAATCTGCCTATCGGACGAACATCAAGAAGACCTATTCAGCGGTAGAGCAGGCGAAGATCTCCACACAGCTCTTCGCCTTCAATAAAGATGACCTAGCCGTTGCTGAGGTCATGCATAAACCGGTCGAAGAGGTGAGCGCTGCACGCGCGGGCTGGGAGATCGCCAAAGAAGTGGCGCCAAGCGAGGTCGAACAGCTCACCATCGATCACTACAAGCTGATCAAAGAATACTGCGATGAAGAAGATGCGACCGAGCGCATCATCTCGGCAGAAGAGAGAGAATTAACGAGCATCGCGCAGGATCTGAAGCAGAAGCGCGAATTGCGCGAGCGCGATGAGGTTCTCAGGAAGGGTTTTGCCCTACGGGGCATCGAGATCGCGAAATGTGAAGAATACCCTGACTGTAGCTATATCTACTGGATCAACAGGGAGAGCGATTTCGATCGGATAGACGAATACGATCCTTCCGAGATCTTTTTAGAGCGTCGCAGCATCGCTGCTTATGCTCTGTATTCAAAAGAGCCGCTCGATATCGATGATCCGTATCACGATCCAGAATGCGATGAGCGCAAAGCGCGTATGGAGATCGCCGAGAGCGCTCGTTTCGAATTCTTCACGAGCCAGTTCCCTGAATTGCCTAACTATGCAGCCTACGCGAGCACTCATCGTTTGGCTACTTACGATCTGATCAGTTGGAGCTTAACGAATTTCATCAAGCAAAACAATCTGAACTATGAGATCCCTACGGAGCTGAAGATGCTCAACGTTTTCATGCGCGAGCACGATGAACTGCTCACCTATGAAGGAGAGATTGTTGAGCCTGATCGCGCTGAAGCCTTCTGCTGCACCACCAAAATGCTCATGGCTGATGGCTACATCCCGCCTGAGGCTGAAACGTTGCTGCTCGCTGAAGCCGAGGAGTTCCTCGATGCTCAAAAGCCTGCAGAGGATGATGAAGCTGGCGGTGAGAACGATGAGCAGTAAGGTGCTGGATGAAGAGATCCAACGCATCGCTGCTGAAGCTTTGGGTAGCGAAGAGCTTGAGACGAAATTCAAAGAGCACGTCACGAGCGCTTTCGATGATGTATTCAAAGATGCGTTCCGCTGGGGCAAGATCAGGGATGCGGTCAAAAACCGTCTCGAAGAGATTCTGGTTCCCTACATCGAGAATTACGACATGTCGGCATATGTGGTCAAGCTCGATGCTATCCTCGCGCAGCTTGCGAAGGAGACCGTTGTTGCCGACAACAGGAAGATCCTAGAGAACTTCAATCATCTGGTTGGTCGACCTCTAAGTCAGAGAATCACACTCAATGAGCTCTTCCACGAATATGCCAAACATGTCGAATCTCACGCAGACACCATGTATCTTGAAGTCGATTTTGAGGGTGAGCCAACCTACGAATCGATCCATGTGGAAGCGAATGTTGTGGAAGAGCGAACGAGAAGGCTCAGCTTTGGAAGCACCTCTTTCACAACAGCCATGCTCCACTTCACGGCCGATGGTCAGGAAGATCTTAACTTCAGCGTCGAGCTCACGCACTGGAATCGCGATGATTACTGGACGATTAAAGCACCCAGGCATATGAATATCGACAGCTTAAGGAGCATGAGTAGCTTCGAGGTCCTTATGCTCTCCCTTGATCAAACCTTCGCGCAGCTCACTTTTGATGAAAGCTACGAAGAAGACTGGGTCACACCTGATAAGAGACCAGAGCCAATCTGGTCATAGGAACCGGAGAAAGGATCCATTAGGAAATGATGAAACGACATAGCTGGAGGCCGTGAGAATATGGCCTCGATCATGTACGTCGGAGGGCGTGCTGTGGGAGTGCGCGCTTATGGCGGGGTAGATCCTGTTACCCATAAGACGCGCAACCTCTACCGCCCCCTGGCGCCGGACGCAACCGAAGACGACATTGCTTGCGAGCTCGAGCGGATCGATCGTTTGGCCAAGTTCGCTAAGAAGACCAAAACGAAGCTGACCATCAGCGGGCTGATAGACTTTTATTTGGACCTTCAAGAAGCGAATGGTCAATCGCCGACCACCATCGCATCGTATCGCTCCAATGCACGTTGCTATATCGATCCGTTCATAGGCAATGAGCCAATCGAAGCAGCAGACGTGCCGATGTTCACGTCTCTATATATGCATCTGCTGATCGAAGGCGGCAAGGACGGGCGACCGCTTTCGAACAATACCGTTATAAAGCTTCATTCGTGGCTCAAAGGGGCGTTCGGCTTCTTCGTAGATAACGGGTTCATTCCCACCAATCCTATCCTGTCTGTGCGCCCTCCACGATTTGAGCAGCCAGAGATAGAGGTGGTCGACGAGGACGATTATTCCCAGCTATTAGATTATTTGATCGGTCGCATCGACGCAGGCACGGCATGCGTGTTCGACCATGCGATCTTTCTGGTAATGGGTACCGGCATCCGTGCCGGCGAGGTGGCAGGACTTCGCATTTCTGATTTCTCAGCAGAGCATGGCGAGATATTCGTGAGCAAAGCGCTCGCCGAGGATCATAAGAGTAAGAAGAAGACCCAGAAAAGGTCTCGTGGTGCCTATCAGAGACGCGATAGACACTCCAAGGCCCTTTCTAGCGAGAGCCTTACCTACAAGACTCCAAAATCTGGCAAAACACGCCGTATAACCATCGATGAGAATCGCGTTGCAGCACTTAAGGATCATATCGAGCACCAGCGAGCAGAATTGGCTGCCAAAGGACTGCGCCAGACACGCAATACGCCGCTGTTCGCACGAAGGGATGGCAGACCATACCGTCCGCGATCCTTCAACGATTATCTACGTCGCATCGTGGCCAAGTTAGATCTGAGCCCGCGCATACATCTCCATTGCCTTAGGCATACCCATGCAACGATCCTGCTTGAACAAGGACTATCCCTCGTTGCTCTCAAAGAGCGCATCGGCCATTACGACGTTACGGTGACGCTGAAGAACTACGGCCATGTCCTACGTGACAAGGACACCAGATCAGCTGACGAATTCAGTAGGTACGAGCGGGAGTTAAGGAGCGCCCATGAAGAATAAACGAAGCATCAAGGACATCATCAAACGCTACATATACGGATATTCGGGAACCAAGACTCGCGAGAAGGGAGCAAAGCGTGGCTAAAGATAAAGGTGGATTCTATATCCAGGAAGATTTCTGGAAATCCGTAGAAGAGATGCCTAAACCTCAACAGGATAAGGTCTTCGGTGCGCTAGTGCGTCTTTTCTTCACCGGTGAGGACTGCCCGCCTAAGGGCAAGGATCCTCGATCGAGCTACTATGCCTTGCGGGGGCGTGTCGGTTGCGCAAGGGACAACAAGCTGAGAAACGATGCGGACGAGAACAGCGATACTGGGGCGATCGAGGCATGCGAAGCGGTCGAAGATAGCGCAGAAACGAACGCTTCAAAAAACTTACCTAAAAATATAGGTAAAAAAATACCCAAAAATTCACCCAAAAAAGTAGATGGAAAACTACCTGAAAAAATGGGTGAAAATATACCCAAAAATATGGGCACAGATTTTGAAAAACCCCAGGAAAACGGGTATGGTGACCCTCCTGAAACTGGTGCCCATAGTGAGAGGGAGAGGGAGAGGGAAAGGGAGATACCTATCAGTTGTGTGTCTATAGGTAGAAACTCTCCCAACAACGACACACAACTACCTGATGCAACCTCTCAGGTTGATACGACACGAGCATCAACCCGATCGAAGTCAAGCAAATCTTCGAAGTTCGTTGCTGAAGCGATCCTGATCTTCACCGAGGAGACAGGGCGGCCCTGCTTGATGCCGTCAGGTGCTGTGTGCGGATACCTTCAGCGGATCTGTAAAGCGGGCTATACGCTCGACGATATCCGCCTTGTAGCGCGCAACCAGAATCGCTTGTGGAAGAACAGGCCTGACATGCAGATGCACATCGCACCAGGAACGCTTTTCAGGCCAGACCATTTCGAAAAATACCTTGCCGCCGCACGGAAGGATCCGGAGGTGATCAAGAATGACGAATCAGCCGAATACGCTGGGCTTTTCTGATGCTATACCACCCAGGAGCGCCCAGGAGTTTCGACAGATCTTCGAGAAACGCCATGCCGCATTCGAGGCTATGACGCCTGAGCAGCGCGAAGCGTATTGGATGGACTATGAGAAACGGCAGCGAGAGAGCGAGCAGCGAGCACGGGAGCAGATCCGTGGTAGGACGCTTGCAAACCGCATCAAGTTCAGTGGCATCCCCGAGGAGTTCAGGGCAGCGAGCGTTGAGATCTTAAGACCGAGCATTCAGGCGTACGCGCATGCCATAGAGCGCGGGGGCTACGAGTCGCTCTTCTTGCGCGGTCCGGTGGGCACGGGTAAGACCACCGCTGCCTGCGCGATCCTCAACCGCGCCGTGATGCAACGCACCGTACGCTTCGCGACCATGCGGCGCTTGGCCACCCTCGTGAATGATGTTTACGTGACCCGGCAGCGCTCGCGTAGCGAAGTCTTCGACGAGTTCGCAAACGTTGACGTTCTTGTGATCGATGATCTTGGAAAAGAGCTCACTGTCGGCAACATCGCCAACACAGTGCTCATGATCTGGGAGCTGGTCGATACGCGCTGGGCAGAGCATAGGCCAACGATCATAACGAGCCAATACGATTCCCAGGAGCTGTTCCAGGCGCTCATCGGGCGTGATGGCGATACGAAGAATGCCCGTGCAATCGTCGACAGGCTGGGAACTTATACGAGCGAGATATTCGATGGCGAAAGCCATCGACGACAAACAAAACTCGATCTAGGAAGGTGATGTGATGCGACACTATGGCTACTGCCCTTATCCGGATATCAAAGCAGAACAGCCCTTGGTGGACGATGAGCAATCTAAGCCAGCGAAACGAAAGCCTGTATCGTCCAAGCAGCGCAAGTATGTTGAACCCACAGTGCTGCCAAAACCAAAGCGGAAGCCCAAATGTTCCTTAAAGGTAAAGCAAAACCCTTGCATCCATAACGAAACGGCCGAGGAGGCAGCTGAGCGTAGGAAATGGATACAGAGAAAGAGACAGAGCGAAAAGCTCGCGCGGCTTCAAGCGGATCCAAAGGATCGCAAGCATGGAACGATCACTGGCTATGCCTATGGGTGTCGCTGCGAGCGCTGCAAGGCTGCAGGAGTTAGGTATAGACAAGAGCACAAGAAAAGGAGGAATGAAGGATGAAGCTGGAGAATTGCCCCTTTTGCGATGCTGAGGCACATATCGATACATCATGCTTGCAGTACGAAGAGGATCCTTACCTTGAGGTTGACCATGAGCTGTGGTGCCCGCTAATAGGGAAGGGCGTACTGGATGGCGAGGAACGCATAGATCCCTTTTCCTTAGACGAGTTCATTCTGGGCTGGAATACGCGCGCGGGGCGCTACGAGGGCGTACCGTTTGATCCTAGCAAGGGCGGGGTATTCGATCTCGATGAGTATAAGCTCAATCTCGAGCAGGGAGAGATTGTCGTACCTATGGATCTGATGAGATCCTTTCTCAAGACGGCAGGGCTCCTTCGCACTATGACTCACTCTGAGCTAGATGAGATATTGAGCGAAAACTCGAACAAAACTCGAACAAAACGATTCCTAAAACAGATACCGACTTTCATGAAGAAAAAGCTGAATAAGATACGAAAAGGAGATTGAACCATGGGCGAAAAACGGCAAGAAGAAGTAATGCATGAATTTATAGGGGGTGAGGGCGTACCAAGTGCGCCTGAAAAGATGATTCGCAATTATCAGAAGGGTGATGCTCCAGAGGTGCGTGTGGCCTACCTGCAGGGCGTGATTCTTCATGATGGTCAGTTCATCAGCGAAGGGAAATGCTTCTTTATTGGAGAAGAGCCATCCGACCAAAGGGTCTCGCTGCAAATGCTCTTTGTAGAAAAAGATATCGAGGAGCCTATGATGCTTACATATCAA
Source organism: uncultured Eggerthella sp. (assembly GCA_902464295.1). Classification (GTDB taxonomy): domain Bacteria; phylum Actinomycetota; class Coriobacteriia; order Coriobacteriales; family Eggerthellaceae; genus Anaerotardibacter. The sequence continues at coordinate 17,745 of CABQIW010000023.1, read as the reverse complement.
GAGGCACTGGATCATCTTGATGAGTTCTCTGATGAAGAGATAGAAGGAGCGTTTGATAAATGCGATAAATCCTCCTTCATTTCTCTAGAAAGAGCTGTTTCAACTGTAGTAGCCAGGATGGAAGGAGCTGCAAGAGCAGTTGCTTTCATTTATGGAAAGACTTGCGACGAAGTGGATAACGACATGATGGAGCTGCTCGATCGCAAGGAGCAAAGATGAAACGGAAAGGAGACTGGCCCATGTGCGAAGAACGAGGATGGATATATCACAACGCAAATGGCTTTTGGTCTCTAGATGGTTCAGGAGTTAAGATCATGCATGTTTTAGAACCACAAGGAGAGCCCGACATTATTGTGTGTGATGGAAAACATTACAAACCAGAGCGGACGTGTCAAGCGAAACCCGCCGTAGGGGGCGGCTGGTTCTGCTCACATTGCGGCGTATTCGTCGACAGGCATCCTATGGCAAACGCTACCGACAGGCTGGAAGCTCGGTATTGTCCGAATTGTGGTGCGATGAAGGAATAGCCTGCATGAGCAAAACAATAAACAAACGAATGAAAAAACATTATAAAACGCCTGATAAATAGACGTTTTATTTTGAATTATATCTAAAAAAGTTCTTGCATTGATATACTACTAGTAGTATAATGTAACTGTAAGGAACGAGAGAGAAAGGAGGTGGTTATATGAATGAGTTCGGTATGAACCTGCTGGCGATTCTGATCGGCGTACTTGCTGCCAAGGGATTAGATGAGCTGGTTGAGTTCATAAAAAAGAACCACAAGGATTAGCGCCCCCGGTGGTTCTTCACGGAGGGGAGCCGGAAACGGCTCCCCGATGTGACCTTGATTATAGCAGAAAGGAGCAGGTTATGAAAGCTTTTGCACTGTCGTTCATAGTATCATTCATTGCGTTTCGGATGTGGAGGTACAGGAGAAATGCCAGCAAGTGAAGCGCAGAAGCGCGCCAAAGCGAAATACGCCAAAGAGAAGACTAAGCAACTTTCGATGCGTTTCTTCCCTAATGATATGGATCTGTGGGAGTATCTTGATAATCAGCCCAACAAAGCAGCATATATCAAGCAGCTTATTCGGGAGGATATGGAAAGGGGCTAACAAAGAGGTCCAGGAAAACGTAGATGATTCAGAAAAAGGGAGCCGTTTTAAGCGGCTCCCTTTTGTTTGCTCAATGAACCCAGGTGACAGAATCAATATATTCATCTCGCACCTTGTTTCGCGGGTGTTTTCCTCCTTTTCGGAAAGGGGCGGCTCTAGGGTCGCCCCACCCTCCAGGAAGAGCGATGTATGTCGGGAGATGTAAGAACAAGTTCAGAATGGCGCAGGTTGTCGAAGCAGTGCTTCGAACGCGACAAGGCACGCAATGCTCCGTGTCATATTTGCTCTCAGTCTATCGATTATTCGCTTGCGCAATCAAGCTGCCCTGATGCTTACGAAGCTGATCATCTTCGACCGGTCGACAAGCACCCAGAGCTCGCACTCCTTCCTGAGAATGTTGCTGCATCTCACGTTCGCTGCAATCGTTCGAGGAAAAACAAAGCAACTATTAACGCTTTGGGGAACCAATCGCGAAATTGGAATGTGTGAGGGTAGGGGTGTTCGATTCTTGAATAAAGAATCAGCCGCGAGAGAACTCCCACGGCAATGAATTATCCCTCCGCAAAAAAACGCGCGCGCGTTCTTTATTATGCGAAAGCTTTTTTCGAAATCCGGAGAAGCTCCTCTTAGGACGGATCTGATGGCTTTGTGCGAGAGGAGGAAACATGGCTAAGAAACTTAAAGCGTGGACCGATGAGACCATCGATACCTTCAAGGGCCTCTGTGAGATATTCTGCTCGCGCGAAGAGATATGCCAGGTGCTTCGCGTCAAGGATGAAGACCTCGATGATTACTGCAATCTGTATCTTGCAGATGATATCCCAAAGCCAGAGCCTATCACCTTCGAGGATGCCTTCGAGGTTTATAGCGCCGAAGGTAAGGTGTCGATCCGCCGCACCCAGTATCAGCTTGCGCTCGATGGCGATAAGACGATGCTCATCTGGCTTGGCAAGCAGCACCTCGGGCAGCTCGACCCAGACAAAGGAAAGAAGCGGCCGACCAAATCCGAAGAGAAATACATGAACAACATCACAGCGTTCCGGGCGAACTCACCTGTGCGGAGGCGCGCTAAGTGAAGGGTATAACCGAGCCACGCGTCTACACCCCACCTCTTCGCGAGCTTACCGAAGAGACCTCTCTTGGTTTCGATGTGATCAGATTCGCTACAGAGATCTTACGTCTTACGCTCGTTCCCTGGCAGCGATGGCTCTTCATCCATATGTTCGAGATCATCGGCTCTTTCGATGGTGAGTGGTATTTCCGCTTCCGCACGGTGGTCGTGATAATCGCGCGCCAGAACGGCAAGACCTTCGTAGGTAAGATACTCGCAGCGTATTTCCTCTATGTGTTCGGTGTGGATCTGGTTCTCGGTACTGCCCAATCGATCGACCAAGCAGAAGATACCTGGGCTGAGACCGTGGCCATGATCGAGGAGAACGAACAGCTCGCTTGCGAGATCGAGCATGTTTGGTACACGAATGGATCCAAACGTCTCTCGCTGACCGATGGGCGCAATTACCGTGTCAAGGCATCCTCGCGCCGTGCAGGACGTGGCAAATCAGGCGATTTCGTGATGCTCGATGAGCTGCGAGAGCATCAAGATTTTCAGGCATGGGCTGCGATCACGAAGACAACGCTCGCGCGGCCGATGGCTCTTGTGTTCTGCATGTCGAATGCGGGGGATGGGACGAGCGTGGTGCTCCGGCACCTGAGGCTCAAAGCGCACAACTTCATCGGTGATCCTGATGGAATCGTAAAGGCTATGGGCGAGGCTGCGATCGAGCCGGATGAGGATGATGTCGAAGATACCACCCTGGGTCTTTTCGAGTGGTCAGCTCCTCCCGAGGCTGACCCGCGCGACCTTCATGCTCGCGCTCAGGCGAACCCTTCCATGGGCTATGGATTCCTTACCGAGCGCTCGCTCGAGAGCGCTTTTCAGACCGACCCGCCCGATGTCTTCTTGACCGAATGCTTGTGCCAATGGGTGACCGCAACGGTCACTCCGCCATTTCCTGAGGGAGCGTGGCAGTTAGGTGTTGATAACTCCTCATCGATCGCGCCAGATGCCGAGGTGTTCTTTGGTGTCGATGTCTCTGCTGATCGCATGCATGCATCGATCGCCGCATGCGGCATGCGAGCCGATCGTTCTTGGCACGGAGAGCTCGTGGCTTATCGAAGTGGCATCGCATGGCTGCAAGATTGGTTCCAGAGATACGCTGCAGCTCATCCGGTCGTAGTGGCCATGCAGGGCAAAGGAGCTCCGGTATCTGCTTTCCTGGAGATCCTTGGAGCGATCGATGGTGTGAGCGTCATCCCCTGTGAAGGAAAGGACCTTGCTGCTTGGGCGGGACGCATGTGGGATGCGGTCGCGTCGTGCGATGAGGGCAGCGAAAGTGACGCATCGCCTATATTCCATAGAGTCCAGCCAGCGCTCGATCTTGCGGCGCAGCTTGCAGCTACGCGACCGCTCGGCGATGGTGCTTGGACATGGGATCGGAATAAATCGCTCGAGGATATATCGCCGCTTGTGGCGCTCACCATGGCATACGGTCTCGCCACGCAAGTTCGTGAGAAGCCACGCCAAAGTGCCTATGAAGAGGTTGATGGCGTGGAGTTCCTTTAGGAGTCATATGTCTTTTCTGAACAGATTGCTGCGCCGAAACGTGACGGTGCGAATGAACGTCCCGACCGTCGCTGATATCCAAGGGCTTTCGGTCCCGCAGCTCTATGCAACGCAGCCGGCACTGCGCTCTGTCGTTTCGTTCCTTTCCGACAATACCGCGCAACTGCCGCTGCATTGCTATCTGCGCAAATCAGATACCGATCGCGTGCGCGATACCACATCCGATCTCGCGCTTCTGATAAAGCAGCCGAACCTTACGACGACCTTGCACGAACTCATCCGCGATAGCGCATCGGATTATCACCTCTACGGGTGGTTCTTGTGGGTGATTCTTCCCGATGAGAGAACGCTAAGCGGATGGAGCATCACGCATATCCCCACCGCATGGTTCGAACAGTGGCCAACCATGAACGGCCTAGAGCCAGTCGAATACGTCTTCACTAATCCCGAAACATCGAAGCGCCTCACCATAAAGGCCGAGGATTGCATTCGTTTCTATGGCTATGGCGCAAGAGGACCGATGCACCCAGAGTCACCTATCAAGGCACTCAAGCAGATCCTTGCAGAGCAGGTTAGCGCTTGGTCGTATCGCAATAACGTATGGAAGAATGGCGGTATGGTCTCGAGCTACCTGACACGTCCAAAAGATGCGCCCGAATGGGTGCAGTCGGGCGCTCGCTCTCGCTTCGTTGCGAGCTGGAAGGCGAAGTTCAGTGGAAAAGATGGCACCGATACTGGTGGCACGCCCTTGCTTGAGGATGGGATGGAACTCAAGACCACGCAGTTCAATGCGAAAGAAGCCCAGTGGATGGAGACCACGAAGCTCTCGCGCGAAGAGGTAGCGGGCGTCTATCATGTCAATCCGTCTCTTATCTGGCATACGGACGGCCAAACCTATGCCAGCGCGAAAGATAACGCGCGTGCCCTCTATTCCGATACGCTCGCTCCGTTCCTCGAGATGATGCAGGAGCGCATCAATGCATTCCTTCTGCCCATGATCGGCGCAGATAAGAATAGCTATGTTGAGTTCTATCTTGACGCGAAATTACAAGGAAGCTTCGAAGAGCGCGCTCAAATCTTGCAATCTGCCGTTGGTGGTCCTTGGATGCTGCGCGATGAAGCTCGCGCTATGAATAACCTGCCTTCGGTTCCTGGCGGAGATCAATTGATCGTGCCGCTCAATGTTATCGAGGGCGGTCTCGCATCGCCGAATGACACCGACCCATCCGGCGGTTGGAACGCTGTGCGGCCGATTCTCAAATCGGCCGATAGCGACACGAAGGAGCTTAAGAGCCGAGGCAAACCTGGCATTGATGAATCGATCGAGCTGGCAAGATGCTTGCGCAAGTTCTTCGAGCGTCAATCGCGCTCCGTCCTGTCCGCGATCGACCGTGCGAAGGATACCTGCTCCCTTGTAAAAGCAAAAGATGATGATTTTCCTGCATGGTGGGATGCGAAGAGATGGGATAAGGAGCTCGCTGCTGATCTTTCGCCGCTGTTCCAAGAGCAAGCAGCAAAGCAGATCGAGAAGACGCTCGCGCATATCGAGCGGGATCCTGAAGCTTTCGACCCTTCGAGTATCGAGAACTATATCAAGACCATGGCGCTCGGTAAGGCTCATGCGATCAATAACGTGACCTATCGTCAGCTGCAAGCAGCGATCGATGAGGAAGTATCAGAGGATGCTGAGGGCGCGACACCCAAAGGGGTGTTCGATAAGGCAACTGATTCGCGCGCGGATCGTGCAGGCGTTTCGTTCGCAACTGCAGTAGCTGGTTGGGCGGTGCTTGAGGCAGTGCGCCAGCAAGCAAGTGACGCCAAGGCTATAAAGAGATGGATCACGACGAGCGGCAATCCAAGAGCGGAGCATGCTGCGATGGATGGTGAAGAGGTCCCAGTGAACGATGTGTTCTCGAATGGGGCGGCATGGCCAGGTGATGGAGTGCTTTCACCTGAAGAGTCGTGCAATTGCCAGTGTCAGGTCGAGATCGTTATCAGTTAGGAGCGACATGTTTGTTCGAGGATTTGGGATGAAAAGCGGGGAGAGTCGCACGAAAAGCTGCTCTCTTCCGGTCAAAGAGGTCGGTGAGGGAGACGGCGGCACTGTGACGGGCTATGCCGCTACGTTCGATCGTATTCCCGACAGTTATGGTGATGTGATCGCAGCGGGGGCCTTCAGTGACACCCTCAAACGCTGGGCTGAGCTCAATGAGCAGGGTAAGTACATCCCGCTGCTCTATGGTCACAATGCGTTCGACCCTGAATACAACATCGGGCGCGTGATCTCTGCTGAAGAGGACGAGCGTGGTCTTCTCATCACCGCTGAATTCGATGCTGAGAACGAAAAGGCTCAGTATGTACGCAAGCTCGTTCAGGAGGGGCGCGTTTATCAGTTCAGTTTCGCTTACGACATCGTCGACGCGCATACAGTCGAGCTCGAAGAAGGGGTGAAGGCGACTGAGTTGCAGGCAGTGGAGCTCTTCGAGGTCTCGCTCGTACAGATCCCCGCGAACCAGCGCGCAACCGTTGAGGAGATCAAATCTCATGGCGATAAGGCTGGCGCTCGGAACTCGAAGAAGGATAAGGGCGAGCTCGAATCTGTTCGCGAGATGGCGAGCGAGATCATCAAGGTAATCGACGGCCTTCTGGCCGTTGAGAACGGGGAAGAAAGCGGTCAGTCAGAAGACGAAGCTTCTAAAGGGGCAGAGGGTCTTCAGAGTGAGCCGGATCTTTTCAGTTCCTATAAAGAAGCACTTGTAAAAGCCTACGAATAGGAGTTGTAGATGAATATCAAAGAACTTTTGGCAAAGCGCAAAGGGCTCATTGCAAAGCTCAAGGCTGCTGATTCCAAGGAGGCGCTCGATGAGCTGACCGCTGCGCTCGATGAGATCGATGCGCAGATCGAGGTATGCCGCGAAAAGGCGAAGATCCTCGATGGCATGGAATCGAACGAACCCACAGGCGGCGAAGGCGATGGCGATGATCCCGATGGGGAGGAAGGCAAGAAATACCGCTCCCTCGGCGCGAAAGCTGCATCTGAGATCAAGAGCGTCGATGCTCATAGCTCCTTCACGGTCCATGTTGGTGCTGTTAAGGCTGCAGGGGATCCTGCTAAGCGCCCTGAAGTGTACATGCCAGCGATCACCGAGGTTCGCCCCGATGTGCTCGAAGGTCCACGTCGCCAACTCACGGTGGTAGACCTCTTCGCTCAAGAGACCACTGATAAGGCTGCTATCACGTATTTTGTGGAGGGCCCTGTTACCGGCGCTCCTGGGGTTGTTGCTGAGGGTGGCAAGTATCCCCAGCTTGAGATCGGCGATCCGGTACCTCATACCGATCCAGTGAAGAAGATCGGCTGTCTCTACAAGGAGACAGAAGAGCTTCTCGAAGATGCACCGCGTCTCGCCCAATCGATCGATAATCGTGCAAATTATCTGCAAGACCTCGAAGTGGAGAATCAGGTCGTTTCGGGTGATGGCAAGGGAGACAACCTGAAGGGTCTTTTGAACACCTCTGGACTGCAGCTCGGTTCTTACACCGATATCGAAGGTCTCATTGAGGCGATCAAGTCTGCAAAGGTCGGCATCAAGGTCAATACGCCTGGGTTCCGCGCTGATGGACTTGTCATCAACGATGAGGACTGGGATGCGATCACGAGCCAGAAGGATGCTAATAAGCAATACCTTGCTGGAGGTCCCTTCTATGGTGCATATGGCTCGGATAATGGCCCTGTCGAAGAGCCGCCTCTGTGGGGTCTTCGCGTCGTGCCTACCCAGGCTGTTCCCAAGGGAACCTGTATCGTTGGTGCTTTCTACCTTGGTGGCTCGGTCATCAAGAAGGACGGCCGCGTGGTCGATATCACCAATTCTGATGTTGATGATTTCGAGCATGGCCGTATCGCGATCCGTCCTTCTGAGCGCATGACGCTCGCGGTTCGCTATCCTGCAGCGTTCGTCAAGATCTCTCTAGCAGAAGCAGAAGCTGACGATAAGACGAACCAGCAATAAGCATTATTGGTGAGTACCGAGAAAGGGGAGCTTGGCAACGCTCCCCTTTCGTCTCAAAGGAGTAAGAATGTTGAAAACGTATGAATGGAACGGTCGCCTTTGGCAGTTCGAAGAGGAAAACGCACCAGAGGGTGCCGTAGAGGTCGTATCTTGTGATGGCGATTCCCCAGAAGCGCCCGGTTCGCATGCTGTCGATGGTGGCGAAAGCGTTGCGACCCCTGAAGATGGCAAGGACGCTGTAGATCCCGCTGATGGGGTGGATGCAGCAGCAAACCCTGATGCGGACGATCCTTCTACGAAAGATGAGGTCAAGGAATCCGAAGATGCTGCAGAAGAAGCTCATGCTGAGAGCCCTGAAGATGGCAAAGGTGCGGCAGATTCTGCTGGCGGTGCGGATGCAGCAGCGAATTTCGATGGCGATGATCCTTCTGCAGACGATGCAGCCAAGGAGTCCAAAGATGGCGAGGATGAAGGATGCAAGACCGAGAAACAGCCGGCACGCAAGCAAGCGACCAAACCGAACAAGCAGGCACGCACGAACACCAAATAGAAACCCCCTGGTTCTATAGCGTTTCTGAGCTTCCTCCGCTCATCACCGTGGATGAGTTCAACCGCATTACCGGTGGGGTGATGAGCGCGACATCTAGTCAGCTCGAAGCGAAGATCGCCGGCGTTTCAGCCGCTATTCGTGATTGGTGCGGATGGCATGTCAGCCCAGTTCTCGATTGTTCGATCACGACAGAGAGCGAAGGGAACCTGCTCGTCTTACCAGTGATGTTCTTGCGCGAGATCGACCGCTTCGAGGTTCAAGGGTCTGCACGTGAAGTGCAGTTCAAATCGAACGGTCTCGTCCGTCTCACGCATGGCTTCTTTCCTGATGCTTGGGCATCGATAGAGTGCGATTTCAAGGCAGGCGTTGAAAGCGATGTTCTGGCGGAGCTCGTAGCTCAGATCGCTAGCAACGCGCTCGTTGCTGCACCAGGGATCGCTGAAGAGCATGCCGGAAGCGTAGGAGCGACCTATAACAAGACTGGGGACGGTATAACCGGTGGCGTTTCCCTTCTTCCGCGCGATAAAGAACTGCTCATGCATTATCGCTTAGGGACGTGGCAGTGATGCTGCCTTCATTCGCGCGTGACACGGTCACGATCCATCGCCCGAAACTCATCGAGGAACGCGGTGCTCAGGTAAAGGATTATTCAGATGCCTCTACCCATGTCGTGTCGGGTTGTAGCTTCCAGCCATCGCAGTCATCGACCAACTGGACGGATCCACGCCAGGCGGTGACGGTGAGAGCGGTGCTCTTCGCGCCTTCCTCCGCTGATATCAAGCGGGATGATCTTGTTGAATTCGATGGCGTGAAGTATGCCATCGAAGGCGCTCCACATGCCTGGAAGAGCCCATCGGGACGCATCGACCACATCCAGTGTTCGCTCATCGATTGGGAGGGCTGAAATAATGGCAGGGACCGTGCGCATAGAGCTCGACCATGACGGCATCAAGGAGCTGTTATGTAGCGAAGAGGTTGGGAAAGCATGCGAAGCTGCTGCGGAAAAGGTCGCAGCGAGGGCAGGAGCGGGTTTCGAAGTGACACTCGCAAGACAATTATCTAGAGCTGGTAGAACTGGCGCAGGTGTGAAAGCCGCAACGCGTGAGGCGAAACTGGCTGAGGCGGAAAACAAGGTCTTGTCGAAGGCGGTAAGTGCATGCAGATCGTAGAGCCGATAGATATTGAAGATGCTCTTCGAATCGATCTAGCGGAGTTCTTGCCCGATTATGCCTTCGTGGCATCACCAGTAGACGAGAGCTTGAGCGCAGGAACGGTCGGCATCACATCAGTTGGCGGCTATGACGTCAATGAGGTTGCCGATGGCTATGACTTGTCCATCGATTGCTGGGGGAAAACCTTCGGTGATGCATCAAGGATAGCCAACAAGGTTGCGGGAATCATCGGAAGCCTTCCTCTGCGCAACCCATCAAGCGATCGTGACTACAAGGATGCTACGAAAGGCTGTCCGTATCGCAATCCAGACCCATCAAGACCGCTGCTGCCACGCTATACGTTCTCAGCAACGGTCATCTTACGTGGCAAACCGATTTTCTAAGGAGAAGAAATGGGAATCGACGCAAGCAAAGTCTTTATGCCCACACCGGATCAAACGGCTGTGACCGGGGCGGTCGCGGTCGCACCTGTTGGGACGGCTCTGCCGAAGACAGCACGAGAGAAGCTTACCGAAGAGTGGGTGAGCGGCGGTTATGTAGGGGATGCCGGTCTCGCAGTATCAACGAACAAAGGGACTACCGTCATCAAGGATTGGTCGCAGGCAACGGTTCGCAAGGCCCTTTCTGACTTCGATGCATCGATCGCGATTCCCTTTTTGCAGATCGATGAATTCGCTGCTACGCGTCTTGTGGGGAAAGAGAACGTCCATGTCGAGGCGGCAAACAACGAGCATGGCAACATCCTCGCTATAGATCTCGGCGCCAATATGCCCGAGACGGAATCCTATGTGTTCAGCATGAAGGATGGTGATAGTCGTGTCCGCGTGATCGTTCCTCGAGGTCAGATCACCGCGATCGATGCGATCAATTTCGTTCCCAATGCAGCTAACACATGGCCGGCAACGCTTTCTTGCTATCCAGGTGATGAAGGTTGGGCGATCCGTGTCATCTACGAGGACGGCACGATCATTGAGAAATAAGCAGTCGAATCCTGAAGGAGGAATCAATGTTCAAGCTTGAAAAACCAGAAGAGGATAAGTTCGAATTCGAATACGAGGGAACGGTCTACTCCGTTCCCTCGATCACCGCTCTTCCCATGAGGGTCGCAATGAGCTTTTACCATGATCTTGCATACGCAACTTCTGACATGCAGAAAAGCTCGATCTCGCTCGAGTTCGGAGCAGGCATCTTCGAAGAGCATGCGCCCGGTCTGGTGGAGCAGCTTTCGCTAGAGGAGTTCAAGACCCTGATGGCTGCCTACAACGGGCAGGATGTCTCTCTGGGGGAATAGTCGCCCTTGTCCGTCTTAATGCTGAGGCGGACGGGGCGCTTGAAGCTGATCTGCTCGAACGGCTCGGAATAACGCTCGAGCAGATTCCTGAAAAACTTAGCTGGAGGGCTCTAAAAAACTACGCGAAACATATCGGTGCTGATCCGACGAGTCATCTTTATCGTGCGTTAAACCCCGAGATCGCAGCTTATGGATGCGGGCTGAAACAATCCCTCATATTAGCCGATCTCTTCGATGCGCTCAGAACCTTCGATGTGCATTTCTGCAATGCACACAGAAAAGAGGGAACGCCGGAGATCCAACCGCTCGAACGCTACCCGCGTCCGGGAGAGAAGAAATCCAAGACGAGGATAGGCGAAGGTGCCATCCCGATCGCGGATTTCGCTGCGTGGTATTACGGAGACGAGATTGGCTTCCAGCAACACAACGATCGCCAACGCATACGTTCAGATCATGCCCTCGATGCAGGGCATCACCTCGAACCTTGCGAGCACGCTCACTCCTGAGCTTGAAGGTGCAGGGAAGAAGGGCGGCAAGTCCTTTGGCGGTGGTCTTCTAGGAGGGCTGAAAGGCCCTCTTCTTGGTGCTGGCGCTGCTATTGCTGGCGCTATGGGCGTCAAAGAGATCGTTTCAGGTCTCATGGATATTGGCGGCCAGTTCAAGGATATGGAGAACACCATCATCGTTGGCACCGGCGCTTCAGGGGAAGCACTGGATTCGCTCTGTAACTCTGCAACTGAGATCGCCAAGACCATCCCTGTGTCCTTTGAGGGCGCAGGCGACATTGTTCAAGATCTCAATACTCGCATGGGTATGGTGGGAGACGATCTTGAAGCCACAGGATCGCGCGTAGCGGCCGTGTCGAATATGATCGGTGAATCGGTCAATCTCGATGCAGTAACGGGCACCATGAACGCCTTCGGCGTTGCCAACGAGGATGTTGCTGGCAAGCTCGATTACCTCTTCACAGTCTCACAGAGCACAGGCATCGGGTTCAATGATCTGAACTCGATCATCGAGAAGAATGCGCCCACGATGCAGAATCTCGGGTTCTCCCTCGAGGAAACTGCGAACATGGCTGGTCTTCTCGATAAGGCTGGCATGGATGCTTCGGGAACCATGTCGAAGATGAGCAAAGCGCTCGTCACGCTCGCTGAGCCAGGACAGTCGGCAGAAGATGCCTTCCAGGGCGTGATCGATGAGATGCAGGGTTTCATCGATTCTGGTGATGAGGCAGCTGCGATCGATATCGCTTCGAAGGTCTTCGGCACCCGTGGTGCTGCACAGTTCGTTGGCGCTCTGCAGTCGGGCGCTTTTGCCATGGACGACATCAAGAACATGGCCTTAGGTGCTGGGGACGGCATCATGGAGACCGCCGAGAAGACCATGACCCTTGATGATAGGTGGGATCTTCTCAAGAACAAGGCGGCCGATGCGCTTGAGCCGCTTGCGGGCGCCCTTATGGATGCCGCCATGGAGGGCGTCGAGGGTCTAGGAGAGGTTCTTGACGCCGCTCAGCCTTTCTTTGATCTGTTCAAAGGTGCAATCGAGACGATCGTTTCATTCGTGCAGCAAAACTGGCCAACGATCTCATCCATCGTTTCCTTTGTGTGGAGCATCGCTCAGCCGATCTTGACGGCGATGGGTGAAGTGATCATGTTCGTGGCAAATATCGTGCTCACGGTGGCAGGCTTCTTCGTGAATTCCTTCACGGCGATCGGAAATGCCGTGTCGGGAGCAGGGTCGATAATCTCGCCGATCATGCAAGGAATCGGATCTATTTTCAGTTCGATTTGGAGCGTGATATCGCCGATTTTCACGGCTTTTGCTAACGGAATCCAACAATTTTGGACCAATCCGATCCAAACAGCGAAGGATCTCATCGGCGGCGCCATCGATGCCATCAAAGGGTTCTTCAATTTCAATATCTCGTGGCCTCATATCCCGATGCCTCACTTCGGGATCAACCCTCCTGGTTGGCAGATCGGCGATCTTCTGCAGGGAAAGATCCCTGAGCTTCGTCTCGATTGGTATGCGAAGGGCGGCATCATCGATGGCGCGCGCATCATCGGTGTAGGTGAAGCCGGTCCTGAGGCGGTCGTGCCGCTCACGCGACCGAATCTCGCTCCTTTCGCTAGCGCGGTTGCTGCAGAGCTCGGCGGTGGCGGATCGGGCACGGTAATCAATCAGAATTACTACGTCACATCGAATGACCCCGATCGCGTGACGGCGGTCGTTGCGGCCCGCACGCGTCGCGCTAAGGACTACTAGGTGGTGATATCTTGCTTTTCACGCTCGAAACAGACGACGGGGATTTCCTCGAGCTCAGAGATGCTCGACATGGCAATGAGTTCGGCGCATATATCATGGAAGAGGGCATATCCGGTTGGTACGGATCTCCAGCACCACGTGAGGAGGTGTTCGGACGAGCTGAAACGGACGGGGATGGCATGCCCGTCATGCTCACGCAAGGTGCAAGGACCGTAACGCTTGAATGCGTTGGTAACTTCGAGAGCGCGATCGATGCGGCTAACTATGTCAGCCAGATCACTTCGCTCATGTGCAAGCCGCTCACGTTGACTTGCCATGATGGTGGCGGCAGAAAGCACGCAAAGGGTTTCATATCCGATGACCCTGAGATCATGCCGTATCCAGACGAGGAGAGCCTGCGTTTCACTCTGATCATTACCTGCCCTGATCCTTTTCGCTATGCGGATCCAATAGAGTACCCAGTGCAAAACGGGAAAGCGACCGTTATCAACACAGGGAACGCTCCGACATGGCCGAAGATCAAGATCCTTGGCACATCCTTTTCAGCAAAATTCGATGGTCATGAGGTCGATTGGTTCGGTTCAGCGTACGCCCTGGTAGATTTCCGCGATCCTTCCAAAACCCTTGGCGTCACGCTAGATGATGTTTTCCAGATTCCTCCAGGGATCCATACGATCGAGGTGAGCGCATCAGGGAACGCTTCGGTGATCGTAGAGAGCGCCTGGAGGTAGATATGCTGAGCCTTCATCTCTTCAATGGAAAAACAGGGCAACATATCAGAAGAGTTGCAGAATATAACGATTTGAACTGGTCTGATTCCATCAACGAGCCTGGGAGCATGTCCTTCAAGGTGAAGGACATAGGCGATGTGAAAGAGACCTATGCGCCGTGGAGGACGATCGCAGCAGTGCTCGATGATGAGCGCGTCATCCATGCTGGCTATATAGAGCAACTGAGGCTCGACAATGAGAAGCATGTCTGGACCGTGAGCGGTGGTGGTGGATCGAGCATCCTTGAGAAGCGCCTGGTCCTCAAGCGCACTTTGATGAGCTCCTGGAAGAATGGACGTATCAAAGTCGACGAGAAGAACCCCTCGAGCGCTTGGCAGCTGAGCTTGAAAGGTTCCTATTCTGATCTTATTGCCATGCTTATCGATGAGACGCTCGCTTGGGGCGCTTTGCCCATCAAGTCTGCAGTGCGGACTGGTGGGAGCAATGAGCGGAAATACAATTCATATGATTATGCAACCGTTCTTTCAAGGATCGAGGATATCTGCGATCTCGACAACGGCCCCGAGCTCCGATTCGATGCTGCAATCGATGAGAATTGGAAGCTGACCTTCTATCAGGTGTGCGCCACAGAGATCGTCACCCATCGCTACTCCTGGAACGCTCTTGCGCCTGATTCACCGATCATCCTTGGGGATATGGACGTTGATGGGGAAGACATGGCATGCGAGTGCTTCTGTGCTGGCGGGAAGGATTCGGATAAGCTTCTCGTTTCTCGCACGCGATCGAGCAACTTGCTCGATGAAGGATATCCTCTTCTGCAGGTAGCCGATAAGAGCCATACCTCTGTCTCTCAGATTTCAACACTGCAGAGCTATGGTGCCGCTGCAGTGTCAGCAGGTGATCATGAGCAGTTGACCTATGGGCTAACCGTTAGATCCGATATCGATATTCGCGTTGGCGATTGGGCTGATGTCCGTACTGTAGGAGGGGTGCTGCCGCTCAAGATCACCGATGTTTCAGGTGGGGTAGGAAAGCATCAATCTATTCAGGCGAGGAGGCGATAGCGATGTCCCATTACAAGCCAGGTACGCTTGATGATGTCGCATACAACGCTCGTAAGAGAGCCAAGCAGCGTCGCATTACTGAATCGAATTCAGAGCCTTCGGGTTATCGCTCCAAGGATTACTTCGAACAACTAGGCGAGATGCAACAAAAGATTGCGGATCTAGATGATGCGCTCGGAGGGTTGAGTGACAGGCTAAGTACTCTTGAAGGTACGATGAGCAGCGCTAAGAGCATGGCTGAAACTGCGCTTGCTGCAGTCAGCTTCCTGTCTGCCCCTGGCGCTGTCATCCTTAGGTCGACGACTGAGAGCATCGATGGATGGGTGCTGGCAGGTTCGATCAAGACGCAGATTGATGGCAGCGAGCAAACGTTCTATCTCTTCGAGAAAGCAGATACTCAATGACAACGATTTCTAAAAATGTTGGTCGAGGTGATATTCTGCTGCATCGCGGCAGCGATGAGTCGATCGCTGTCAAATGGGAGATCGACAACCTTGACGGGCGAGGGTTTGTTCCTTTCGACCTTAGCGACTGGAGCGCTGAGCTCACGCTCGAAGCGAATGGCCAAAATGTCTATTCGATACAGTGCACTACTGATTCGTTCGGGTATGCGATCGCTCACATTCCTGCCAACGCTTTCGTGAACGGTTTCTGGGATTCGAAGACCAACGGATCATGGCGCATCACGGCTACGAACGGCAAGCAGACCGAGCTTCTAGGCTGGGGCTGTTACAGGATGGAGTAGGGGATCATGGCAGACCAAATCGTCAGTAAACGCACTACGGGGATCCCTGAGGACATCGTTGTCGTTCGTGCCGATTGCGAGAGATTGCGCGATGAGGCGTATGCAGCCATCGAATCTGATGCTGCTGCAGAAAGAGCTCGCGTGGCAGCTGAAGCGCTACGCGTTGATGCCGAGAACGAACGAGAAGCCAAAGAGCTGGAAAGGCAGATAGCGGAATTCAACCGCGAAGGGCGTTTTGGAGCGCTCGTTTCGGTCATGGGGAACTTCGAGCAACTCATTGCCGCCCGGTTTGAAGAGCTTGAAGGTCGATATAGGGCCGAACTCGATCAGTGTCGCCACGCGATCCATACGCTAGGAACATTGCATCCTGAAGTGCCTTATCTGGCACTCGGGAATTGCCTGCATTATGGCACCGGGAAGCTGACCATCACAAATGGTGTGCCTGTCTATCATGGCGCTACGATCGTTGATGGCTCTCTGGTGTTCGATGCGCCTATTACCGGAATCTAAGAATAGGAGACCACATGCCCAACATTCCAACATTTACCAAAGGCATCGATTCGCAGGGAAATGTCTTTTTCTACGGAGATGAGGAGGCTCGAGCAGCTCTCGAAGCGATCGATCCTCAAAATATCTCGATCGGCACGCGCATCACGTCGTCTGTTCCGTTGCAACCTCAAACGCTCTACGGGGGCACGTGGGTAGAAGAGGCCTACCATAACTTCAATGCTGATTATGTATACACGAAGATTTCCAATGCGGAGACAGAGGCTGCCCCTGAGGAAGGAGACACCACCGATGATCCTCAATAGTGATGGTGTTGAGATCACTAACCCCGATCTCACACTCGGTCGCTTGGTTGACCGTGAAGAAACGATCAAGCATCCAGCGATAAAAGCAAAGCCAGCAGGCGAAGAGCTCGTCGAAAAAGCACCTGGTCTTTTCGAACGCGTTAAGACCCCTGCCGTTTTTGCGTGCCCAGCGTGGGAAGAAACGCGCAAATGGCAGGAATACGTGCTTTATACCGAAGAAGAGCTTGCTGATCGTGAAGCTCAGGCAGAAGCTGATGCGACTGCAAAGGCTGAAGCAGAGGCGGCTGCAGCTGCTGAAGCCGAGGCTAAAGAGCAGGAAGAGGCTGTCATTGCCGCCATGCCTGAAGCGGTTGAGGAACTCGCCGCATTGGTTGCCGAACAAGCAGAACAACTTGAGACGATCTCAATAGCAATCGAGGAACTCGCTGCAATGAATGGAGGAGAGTAACATGGTCAACTTTTATCTCATGCGCATCAAAGCCGGAAAGCTCACGCTTGATGAGATACCTGCCCGCTGGAAAGAGCAAGTTGCGGCGAAAATGGAGGCAGAATAATGGCAGATATCACATCGATCGCGCCTTATGAGGCTGTCACCATCAATGACACAACTGACGAAAATCGCACAGATTTGGTGGCTTTGCTTCAGCGTCAAGAAAATGAAATCGCACTTCAGAATCAGGTTATTCGCCAGATTCTTCAGCATTGGGATTCTATTTCCCAGATGGAGCGTTTTCGCTTCACCGCTATGCCGCTTGATGTTGAGTATGCGAATGCGACCGGTAATGGATACATGCCGATGGTCAAATGGCATTTTGGCGATCATGCTCGTGGTCTCATCTTAGGTGATGATGGCATTACCTATGCGAATTTTGACGACCGCTCGCAGGACAAGAAGGCTAGCTGGACAAGCTAGCCTTCAATTACTTTTCCCAGACTAACGCATTAGTCTTAGCATCATTAAGCTGTATTCCTTGCGGCGTGAAGAGAACCTGTTGTGCGTCCCCGTTCGTGAAAGACGCATTGAATCCCCAGGCGCCGTTTCGCTCGTCGTGAACAAGTTTCAACTCAGCTTTGCCGAGATCAATAGCCTGAGAAATAGAATGCTAACCGCCGATTACTTGATCAGCAGACCACGACATAATCTCAGTTCCATTGGTAATGTCATAGAGTACTAGGCGTCGCTTGGTTACTTCTGTCGCCAGCACGCTATTCCCAAAGGCGCTAGTAGCTGAAATTGCAATATGCTGATTAGCAGCAACGGTTGCTCCTACTTCAGCGAGTGTGGCATCCGATCCAATTTTGCATATATGGGAAATAGAATCCTAGTCAGCTGTCCATGTACATAGCTCGATGTTGTGTGTT